>NZ_MDGW01000442.1:0-57541 GCF_001712525.1 Shigella sp. FC1661 | reverse complement strand
ATCCCCTGGGCGAAATGCGCCTGGTAAGCAGAGTTTTTGAAATGTAAGGCCTTTGAATAAGACAAAAGGCTGCCTCATCGCTAACTTTGCAACAGTGCCCTCGCACCTGTACATGATGTTTTCACTATCGTTGTTAAGCGTTTTTTCAGCAAGTATGTTCCAGCGAGACATCTTATACCATTCCATCTAAATCTGTAAAATTACCGTATTACCGTATTACCGTAATTATGATAATTACGGTAAATAAATTTAAGTTCTTCTTGCTGTTGTTCTACTTATTAAAATGTATCTTTGAAAAAGTAGAGTTTTTGGAATAGGATAGGTGGTGCTGAATGCCCACTTTTTACAAGGAGCGCGACCAGTGATTTTTGATGTAAGAGCGACCTTTGAAGTGGCACTCCAGACGGACACCCACCTGGTACTTATCGATCTGGATCAGGGAGCATCAGTTACGAACGATGCTGATGCAGTGATCGCCTGGTTGGCCGCAAACCTCGAAGGTGGAATTGGAAAACGTAAGGTGTACTACCGGGACACCGATGGACGCTTTGATGAGCTCAAGGTTAATGCCGGTGCTTTTGCCGGATTTGCACCTTGTAGCGAAGGCCAGCAGACCACCTTGGCTGGGATGCTCGGCCAGTAACTTTGTGTGGAGAACTCGATGTTAAACAAAAACAAATTTGAGAAAGTTTTAAAGAGAATCCTCGATAAGAACTTTGAGCGCTGCTCTATTTGCAGGAAACCATTCCCTGGACCGTGCCATACTTTTGCTGGTTTGGATTCGGACAATAAAGTTCAGAACGTAGGTTCTTGCTGTCGGACCAGTATTGTGGACTTGCGGCATGGAGGTGTGTATACGACCGCTCCTGTAGATACTCAAGAGGGGCAAAGTCAGGCGCATGAGCTACTCGCAACACATCCTTGTAAGGGGATGATGGGGCATGCTTAGCAAAAAAGTCTTTTTCATTAGTCAAGCGGAGGCCGAAAGACTGGAGCCGGTTCCCGGTGCGGCCATGATCTCCATAACTGACCCAGACAAGTCCCCTGCCGCTCTCGGACAGTGGGGGCAGTTGTACCGCGATAGCTTCTATGACGGCGGCTATTCTGAGAACACCATCCACACGATGAAGGCAGCGTTCCGGATGAATTACGCCTCTTACATTGACTCATCCCAGGCTGAAAAGCTGTCCACCTTCCTGGATGGATTGGTTGGTAGCGGTATCGATCAGATCTTCGTTCATTGCTATTACGGAGAATCCAGAAGTGGCGCGGTAGCGCTGTACCTCCAGAACAAACATGGATTCACTCCGAATAAGCCGATCACCAAGCCCAACCGAACAGTTTACGAATTGCTGTGCAATCCAACCAAGTTTGAACCACTGATGCAAAGCTACGAAACGCAACATATGGAGGAGGAACTACCTCTTCACCTCAAAATATGGGATTTTCTTCTCGTTGCGGTCGGGCTTAGGAGGTGACTTTGCACGACACAAACAATGACAAGGAAGAGCTAGTTTCACATGCGAAAGTAAATGTTCCGGCAGAACAAAGCATTCGCGGTGAACTGTTGCCGTCATCGAGCTCGCTCCGGAACATCCAGGACAACCCCGCCGTCGCCTATCTGGTGAGCCTCGGGTCAAAGCGAAGCAGGCAGACCATGAGCTCATTCCTCAACATTGTCGCCAAGATGATCGGGTTTCAGAACCTTCGTGACTGTGCATGGAGCTCAATGAGGCGGCACCACATATTGGCGGTGCTGGAAATGCTGGGGGATGCAGGGAAGGCTCCGGCAACGATCAACACCTACCTGTCAGCGCTCAAAGGGGTGGCTCTTGAAGCCTGGACGATGAAGCAAATTGATACGGATAGCTTCCAGCACATTAAGCAAGTCCGTTCAGTACGTGGATCTCGACTTCCTAAAGGGCGGGCACTTGAACGCCATGAGATTCGCAGCCTCTTTTCACATGTGAAAGTGATTCAAGCGCCAAAGGGCTTCGGGATGCGGCCATTCTCGGGGTGCTCCTCGGGTGTGGCTTGCGCCGCTCGGAAATCGTTGCGCTGGACATGGGAAGCATGATCTACAAGGACCGCGCTCTCAAGGTTCTTGGCAAGGGCAACAAAGAGAGAATGGCGTATGTGCCTGGTGGCGCATGGAAAAGACTGGATAAGTGGGTTGAAGAGGTTCGAGGAACGCATGAAGGGCCTTTATTCCCGAGGATCAGGCGGTTTGATGATGTGACTGGAGAGCGGATGTCGGATCAGGCCATCTACCACATCTTGGAGACCAGAAGAGTTGAAGCCGGTCTGGAGATGTTTGCGCCCCATGACCTGCGACGCACCTTTGCCTCCTCGATGCTGGATAACGGTGAGGATATTGTGACCGTGAAGGACGCAATGGGCCACTCAAGCATTGCAACTACCCAGAAATATGACAGACGCGGCGATGAGCGTTTGAAGAGAGCGAGCCAACGCCTCGATATAGCGGATTAACAGCATGAATGATGAAGAACTCGAACTTGCCAGAGCCGAAGCCATGAAAGCCGATAGGTGCTTTTCAAAAGGACGGCTCAGGGACGAATTTCGGATGAAGCCTAAGCCAGGAGTAGAGCCAGTTTCGTTCTACAAAAACGGGTATGGTGGCCAATTTGGAGTGTACCGGATAGCAGATTGCCAACCAATGCGGAGAAGGGGTTGTTCACCGGCATCACAAAAGCAAATAAGGGCGCAATCCATCCTTTCGGTCAAGGCAAGAATGCGTAGCAACCTGGCAAAGGCCTCTGTCATGGCACAAAGGTGGGTCGCTCTGGAACCTCTGGTTCTCGATACCGAGACGACCGGACTTGGTGAAAGAGACCAGGTGATCGAGCTGGCTGTTACTGACATCAGAGGCGCGGTTCTCCTCTGCACCAGATTACGGCCAACCGTGGAAATAGACCCTCAGGCAATGGGTGTTCATGGCATCACCGAGACTGAGCTGTCGAATGAGCCTACGTGGACTCAAGTTGCGCCAGCTCTCGCCCGGCTTTTGTCGGGCCGTCATCTGGTGATATTTAACTCCAGTTTCGACAGTAGGATGTTGAGGCAAACAGCCAGTGCATTTGGAGACCAACTCTCTTGGTGGCAAGAGCAGAACTGTCTGTGCGCGATGAAGCTGGCGGCTGATGCCTTTGGCTCAACCAACCGGCACGGCACAATCTCACTTGCGGATGCCACCTGCGAGGCAGGTGTGAGCTGGAAAGGTCGAGCCCATTCAGCAGCGACCGACGCTATTGCCACCGCCGACTTGGTGACAGAGATAGCCAAAGTCCAACGTGACCTCGTGGTCCAGCTCCAGGAGCTTCAAAGCAAAGGTAATTTGGAATGACAGAACAATCCTACGGCGAAAGCCTCAAATTTTTCTCAGACTGGCAGAAGGACCCCGCGAAACGCACCGGCCTGAATGTGCAACACACGCTAACCAGAGGTGAATATCCTACGGTCAGCATCGAGATTGCGCCGATCAGGGCATCGGGGTCCAGCCCAGACTGGAAAAGCAAGATCACGGTGCAGCTCACTCGCGGCGAACTGACGGCGTTTTGCAGCGTTCTCTTTGGTTTGCGTAGCAAGGCTGAGGGTTCCTATCACGGCGACGCGAAGAATAAGAGCTTTGCGGTTTACAACAACGGCAAGGCCGGTGTTGCGATCATCCTTAGTGAGCGAGGAAACCAGCTCCAGAATTTCATCAATGATGACGACCGAATGGAGCTCGCAGTCTTCGCAGTTCGCCAGCTTTCCAACGCATGGAAAGTTACCCCTTCTGATGCCATCGCGCTGCTACGCCAATCAGCGTGGATGGACCGAAATTTGTCCTAATCGAGCAAATCTAGGCACCCTAAAAGTCGTCCTATAACCACAAAGTTAGACCATCATGCAAAGTGGGGTATAGAGGGTGCCAGCCCCACCCCAGCAGTCCCCCTCAGCCACATTTCTGGCTTGCCCCGCGCTTTTCTTCTTTCTCTCTTTTTCTCTCTCTTTCTCAATCTAATCTCACACACGAAGGTCAAACAGGGCACCCGCCGACGCGAAGCGGAGGCGTATTCTTGCCCCTCCCCCTCATTGCATGATGGTCTAAATCTGTCTACTATGTAACCAATGAACTGTTAGAACAAACCCACACATAGGCGGCAGCATGGCTAAAAACTTCATATCAGAACAATTCTCGGCCATGTGCCGCGACTTAACGAACCTGTCCTCTCTTATCAAACGACTACCGCCACGGTACGCAAAAGTTGCGGCCATCCCTCCTACCGGAAAAGGAATGGAGAACGAGCCCGTCAACAAGATTGTCGTAACTGAACAAACTGGGCGCGAAGCTCTTGAGCTGGCAGCGCACAGCTACAGAGATCTTCACATCAACCCAGACTATTCGCAGAAGTCTGCCAGGCGCACCGTGGGGGTACTCTGGTTCTCCCCTTCCAGGATTGGTGTAGCTGACGAAATTGCGGCGACGGTTGAACGCATCAACGCGGCCAAAGCTGGTATCGAGGAGTTCATTATCTCGACGTACCCCACCAGGCAAGAGAGGTTTGAAGCACTTCGAGCGGACTGCCCTGGTGTCATGACTCTCCACCTTTACAGACAAATTCGGTGCTATACCAATGGCGACATCGACTCTATCCGCTTCACCTGGCAACGGAAGGACTCCTTGAAGAAGCCCGTAAAAGAGGAGCTTTTGCAACGCATCAGAGAGGAGCTGGAGCGATCTGGGCCAGACTATCAACTTCCCCTGGAGCAGCTTATCCAGAAGATCGCCAGCACCCCGGAGCCTTATCTCCGGGAGCGAAGGGAAGTAAAGGTTCAACCGGTGGCAAACGTCATGGCCGCAGGGGTACTCAAAACCGTTACCGCGCCAATGCCCCTGATCGTGCTCCAGGATAAGGATGTTCAGCTCAAATTGCTTCGTAACTTTGACGCCTCAGAACAACGCAAAACTCGATCTGATAAAGCGGCATCGGAAATCCTTGGCACCTTCGGTGGAGTCACTATCGAATCCTTCCCTGGATGAATCAGCGTGACCGCGTAACAAGGCTTTTCCGCAGCCGGAAGGGCTTTGTCCCACACAAACAATTCCAATCGACAGCAGCATGATATATAATTATGATAATTACCGTATTATCGTAATTATCGTAAACATTACAAATTAAAAGGAACGTTCTCATGGCAAGAAAATTGGTTGAGTTTGACGATGTAGCGGCTGCGGCCCAAAAGCTCAAGGACGCCGGTAAACGCCCAACGGTCATCGCTATCAGAGACATCATTGGCAAGGGGAGCTTTACCACCATTTCAACGTATCTCAAACAGTGGTCAGAGGAACACTCCCTCGATGAAGAGCTGGTAGAGGTAGTCCTTCCAGAATCGGTTATGAGCGATGCTGAGCTCTTCCTACAGAAGATCTATACGGTAGCCAAAGCAAGCGCCGATGAACAGCTTGAGCGCGAGCGTGAACTGCTACGACAGAAAGAAATTGAGTACCAGGAAGATATGCAGCAAGCCGTGGACATGGCAAATGATGCCACCGAACGGGCTGAGCTACTGGAAGAACAACTTGAAGCTCTCACCAACAAAAAATCAGAGCTCGATGCGGCCCTTGGTAAGGCAGAAAACTCGCTATCCCTCAAGTCTGCGGAGCTAGAACGCTCACTGGCTGACATTGATAAGCTGGAAAAGCGGATCGTTGAGTTGGAGGGCAAGCTGGAGGCGAAAGCCGCAGATCTGACCCGAGCACAGGATCACCTGGAGCAAGCTAAAAGCGAAAATCGCTCTTTGAGCCAAAAATTGGCAACTACAGAGGGTGAGTTGGAGGAGCAAAAAGGCAAGAGTATAGAGCAGACAGAAAAGCTCCGGGCCGCTCAGGAACAAAAAACATCGTTGAAAGAGCAGCTCGAAAATGTACAGGCCAAACTGGCCCAATCACAGGACTCCCTTGCCACAGCCAAAGCTCATGGCGAATCCGCTGAACGAGAGTGCCAGCGCCTATCTGGAGAGGTAGAAAAGCTGGACGCCAAATTATCCAGCGCCGAAGCAGAAGCTCGCGCTCTTGTTCAAGACAAAGGCATGATGGCTGGTCAGTTGCAGGAAAAAGACCAGCAGGCCAAGAGCCTCGAACAAAGACTCAATGATGCACTGACCAAAATTTCTGGGTTGGAGCAAGAGCTCGCTAAAGCTGGTAAGGGAGGGAAAAAGAAAGAGGAAAACTGATGGCGCGAAAGGCTAAATATTCAGAAGAGTGGCGACACAGAGCTGCGGCTCTTCAAACCAAGATTGAGGAGGCTATGACACTAGCCACCTCATCTATTGGCGACTATCGCTGGTTACACCGTCTCCATAGTTGGGTTACGGAGGTGGCTCAAGGTAAAGCCCCAGACTGGTGGACAGATCTGGATTGTGAAGTATCCCTCCCCCGAGAAGAAAAGCGGATCAGTACGTTCCTCTCGACACAAAAGAAGCGCATCACTCTCCAGATGTGTTTGTCGTAGGGGGCCTCATGAAACAACTTCCTCCTGACACACCAGAACAATCACTGATCACTCAGTACAAAGGGCCTCGCCTTGTCGTTAAGGTCTACGCTGGAACGGGTAAAACCACGACACTGGTGAAGTACGCCCACAACAACCTCGATTCACGTATCCTCTACTTGGCATACAACAGGGCTATCCGCGACGAGGCAAGAGAAAAGTTTCCTGCAAACGTAGACTGCAAAACGTCCCACCAGCTTGCCTACGCCACTATAGGAAGGGGCTACCAGCACAAACTCTCCGGCAACCTAAGGCTCACCGATATTGCCCAAGCGGTGAATACCAAGAACTGGACGTTTGCCAAAGATATTCTCGATACGCTCAACGCCTTTATGTGTAGTGCAGACATGCGGATTCTTTATACGCATTTTGCTCGCGCCGATACGGGTAAAGTGCTTACGTCCAAACAGGAGAGATACCAAATCCAGGTGGTCGAAGGTGCTGAGCTCATATGGAAACGGATGACAAACGTTCAAGATCCGTTCCCGACCGTACACGATTGCTACCTCAAACAGTATCAGCTCGGGATGCCGAATCTGTCTCGCCGGTACACCACCATTCTTTTTGATGAGGCACAAGACGCTAACCCCGTAACAAGTAGCATCGTCCTACAGCAGAACTGCAAGGTAATCCTGGTTGGAGATCGCCACCAGCAGATCTATAGGTTCAGAGGCGCAAACAACGCCCTTGATAGCAAAGAGCTCATGAACGCCGACCAACTCTATCTCACTCATAGCTTCCGCTTTGGCCCCAACGTTTCGCTGGTGGCAAACGCCCTTCTTGAACTCAAAGGTGAAACACGACCTGTTGTTGGCCGGGGACCAGCAGATCAGGTACTCATGTTTTTACCAGGTGACGTGGGCCACCGCGCAATACTTCACCGAACCGTCATGGGGGTTATAGAGACGGCGCTCTCTGCGACCGAATCCGGAGCGCAGGTATTCTGGGTCGGTGGAATCGACGCTTACCAGATCAATGAGCTCCAGGATTTGTACTGGTTTTCGATGGCAGAGCCAGACCGGGTAAAGAATAAGAAACTGCTTGATGAGTATGAAGACTACTTCGAGTATCAAGAAGTAGCGAAGGCGACCAAAGACCCTGAGATGATGAGGGCTGTCAAGATCATCAACAGCTACGATGAAATCCCTGAACGACTCACCACTCTACGACGCAATACAGTCAAAGAAGAGTTTGGGGCTGACATTACGGTCTCAACAGCTCATCGGTGCAAAGGGTTGGAGTGGGACTTTGTTCAGCTCTATGACGACTTTCCGGATGTCCTGGACCCAGAGCTCGACCCAATGGCCCGTGACGATGAAATAAACCTGCTCTACGTTGCATCCACCAGAGCGATGCGAATCCTTGCGTTGAACAGCGCTGTCGAGATGGTTATCCGCTACATCACCCAAAAACGCATGGTCGAGAAGCAGATGAAGATGGCCGCAGAAGCGACAGAAGTTGAAGAGGACACGACCAAATAGTTTGGTCAATTCTTTCACATGTGAAAGTTGACAAATAAAACGCTCTAAGCGCCCTAAATGGGCGCTTACACCTGCCTAATTTCACGCCTCCCACCTCTACCATATCGAGCATGGGAAAATACGTGCGTGAGACTATGAAAAAATCACCTTTGAATTTACTGCTCCTTGCAGCGCTCACGCTGGGGGCATCACACCAGGCTTGGGCTCAAGATGGCACAAGACCTGGTTTTTATGAGCGAAAGGAAGAGGGTTGGTTCTGGTACAAGGAAGAGCCCAAAGAACCAGAGAAAAAACCCGAAAAGCCCAAACCAAAGCCTGTGGCAGAAGCGAAGCCTACACAGCCTAAGCCTGCTGCTCCGCTTCCGAGCGGCCCAGAAATGTTCTCAGCGGAATGGTTCCGGGAAAACTTACCCAAGTACAAAGACCTTGCTTGGAACAATCCTACCGTTGAAAACGTCAGGACGTTTCTCTACTTGCAACGATTTGCGATAGATCGCTCTGAACAATTTTCCGATGCTACAGAGCTGGCGGTCGTAGGTGATCCTTTCTTGGATGAAATTACTCGACGTCCTGCTGCCACGTTTGCCTCACAACAAGTTGATCGTGACGCTGGTAACGCCAAAAACATGCTACTCAAAAGCGTAGCCGAACGCGTAGGGATATTCTTCTTCTACAAGTCCGACGATGACTACAGTGACTTGCAAGCACCGCTCATCAAGATGTTGGAACAAGGAGAAGGATTCTCGATCATTCCTGTATCTATGGACGGCAAACCACTCCCCAGTGGGCTTTTCCCCCATTACAAAACCGATGAAGGCCATGCCAAACAACTTGGTATCGTAACTTTCCCTGCTGTTTACCTCGCATCTCCAGACGGTCAGTTCGCTCCTATAGGACAAGGGCCAATGTCTCTTCCTGAGCTGAATCACAGGATTTTGGTCGCAGCAAAACGCAATGGTTGGGTCACAGACGAAGAGTTTAACCGTACACGTCCGGTACTCAACCTAGAAAACAACATAGCCGAACGCTTGGCCTCACCAGAGCTGGGCTCTGACCTCAAACAACTATCTCAAGCGAGCGGCGATAAAGACAACTTTGTGCCACCGGAACAACTCATGAAGTACATCCGGGACAAATTACAGGAGAACTAAGATGGTCACGCACAAGACATTAAAAAGGAGCCTGCTTGCCCTGAGTGTGGCGGCCAGTCTCGTCATGGCACCGACAGGGGCGATAGCCGCTAACGGCCTCCAATCACAGATGGACAAACTCTTCAATGAAATGAGCAACACAACACCACCTGGGGTTTATGAAAGCCAACGACGTGGCGTTTTAGCTGGTGGCCGGTTCACTGCAAAGACACGAATCTTCGACGAGAACCTGGTGAGCTTTGCCCCTCCATCATGGAAAGCTGGTTGCGGTGGTGTAGATCTGTTCGGCGGTTCGCTTTCCTTCATTAACGCGGATCAAATTGTCCAACTCCTTCGGGCTGTAGCAGCCAACGCCAAGGGCTATGCCTTCCAGCTTGCGCTCGATAACGTTTTCCCGGACGGAGCGAAGTGGATAGAGAACTTCCAGAAGAAAGTGCAAGCGCTCAACCAACATCTGGGCAACTCCTGCCAGCTCGCTCAAGGTTTCGTGAACGACCTAACCAGCGGCATGGACCTTAAACACAAAACTGATGCTTCTATAACCGCGACAACTTCCGGCCTGTATGAAGACTTCTTCGGGTCCAAGCAGGAAACCAGCGGCAAGAGTCCTCTGGAAGAACTGAAAGCCAACAAACCTGACGAATACAACAAGATGATTGGCAACATCGTCTGGAAGCAACTCAAGAGCAACAACGCCAACACCTGGTTCCAGTACGGGGATAACACCCTTCTTGAAGCGATCATGTCTTTAACCGGCACAGTCATCATTGGTGATCTGGTAAACGACCCGAACTCAACCGGCACTGGTGCGAAAACAACCCCTCTGACGACCCTACCAGGTAACAAGATCACCTTGTCAGACCTGATTTCAGGCGGTTCTGTTGAGATCTATTCCTGTGATTCTGATACGACCAACTGCCTGAGTGCTGGCTCCAGCAATAAAACTGTCGTGCTCAAAGGTATCAAGAACCAGATCACCGATATGCTGTTAGGAACAAGCTCTACACCTGGTGTGATCTACAAATACGCAACGAACTCTGGAACCTTAACCGACCCAGAAAAGGCCTTTGTTTCTAACCTCCCCGGAGGGATTGGCACCATTGTTCGTAACTTGTCTGTCCTTTCACAGGACGGCGCTAACCTGTTCGCAACAGAGTCATCAGGAGCGATAGCCCTGACCATGATGTATAGCTTCTCGGAAGAGTTCTTCCGCGCAGCTCGCATTGCGATGGCTAACAGCAAATCACCCTACAAGAAAGAGGCACTAGAGCTTCTCGCGCAATCGCAACAGCAAATCCGTGCTGAATACACAATCCTGTCCTCTCAATACGGCGATCTGGCAAGCCAAATTGAGAAATACAACAACCTACTGGACAACATCCGCAAGCAAAAATACATGCTGGCAACTTTGTCCAATCCTCCTAGCACGAACTAAGGAGCTATTGGAATGGGATCTTTTTCAATCCACTCTATCGGTGACTCTGCTTTTCTGGAGCAAATCCTGATTGCAGTATCAATGATCACCGGCACCGGGGATTTCGAGAAGATGGTCAGTATTGGCCTGCTTCTTGGGGTCTTGATGATCTGTATTCAGTCCGTCTTTCAGGGCGCAAAGCAAATCAACCTCCAGCAAGTGCTGGTAGGTTGGATTCTATATGCCTGTTTCTTCGGCCCAACCACAACTGTGACTATCGAGGACGCTTATACAGGGCAGGTTCGAGTCGTCGCCAATGTCCCTATTGGGGTAGGCTTTGCTGGAGGTGTCATATCCAACGTGGGATACACCATCACCAATTTGTTTGAAACTGGATATGGGGTAATCGTACCCAATGTCACGGAAAGCCACTTTTCCGAAACACTGAAACTGTTGAATGACGTCAGACGGCGAGCCTATGACACAGGAGTTTTTACTGCGCTTAACTCAGCAAATGGAGGCGGCTATGTTGACGTGAGGCGTTCCTGGAACAATTACATTCGGGAATGCACGTTAACCAAAGTCGATCTCAACCTAATGTCCCTTGATGAGTTGATGAACCGTTCAACTGACTCAGCTTTGCGATTCAACTCACAGCTCTACGGAACTAGGTTGTATTTGTCTACAGCAAACCCTGACGGCGCTGACTACACATGTACTGACGGATGGGTGGCTATTAGCACTGCAACCGCCAACCTAAGCAGCCCGGTTGTTGTTGATGCTCTTAACAGCCTACTGGGTATTGACACGTCAACTGGAGACAACGCTCTAACGAAGCTGACCGATTCGCTTCAAGCGATGGGTGCCACAACTACGTCATCAATCGACTATCTGAAAGCCGCCGTTCTGGAGCCCCTCTATTATGAAGCCGCAGCAGGACGTTATCAGGACCTCCAGGATTATGGCTCTGCATTGATGGTCAACCAGGCTATTCAGCAACGGAACACACAGTGGGCCGCAGAGCAGTCGATGTTCATGACCGTCGTCCGACCAATGCTGACGTTCTTTGAAGGCTTTATTTATGCTATAACCCCGATCATTGCTTTTATTATCGTGATGGGCAGCTTCGGCCTCCAGTTAGCCGGGAAATATGTACAAACCATCCTCTGGATTCAGCTATGGATGCCAGTCCTCTCAATTATAAACCTGTTTGTTCATACCGCCGCGTCAAATGAGATGTCTAGCCTCAGTGCTGGTGGTCTCAACTCCATGTACGCTCTTTCCTCAACTGGAGATGTTCTGCAACACTGGATTGCAACCGGCGGCATGTTGGCTGCGGCCACTCCGGTGATTTCCCTGTTTATCGTCACAGGTAGCACCTACGCCTTCACCAGCTTGGCATCGAGAATAAGTGGTTCTGACCACGTTGACGAAAAGATGCAAACGCCAGATCTACTCAAGCAAGGTCCGGTTATGCAAAGTCAGCCAGCGTACAATCACAACCAGTTCAGTGGTGCGATTGCAAACGGCGCAGAAAGCATGATCAGTACCTTCTCGCTTGGCTCCACCTTAGCATCAGGCGTGAGCTCCGCACAGGCATTACAAAGTCAGAAATCGGAGGCTTTCCAAAGCACTCTTGGTCGAGGTTTTTCTGATGGAGTAAGTCAGGATCAAGCCTATTCAAGACTCTCCAATGTCGGGCGCAACGTTTCGTCGCAAAACACAGCTCAAAGCCAATTGATCAACCAGCAAGCCAAGAACTTCATGGATAAGTTCCAGGTGGATGATAGCCACTCTGATGCTGTCAAAGGTGCTTTTGCCATGCAGGCTATGGGCACACTCGATGTTGACGAAGCTGCGTCCATGCTTATGCCTATGGTTGGCAAGGCCAGGGCAGCAATGAAGGCCGCTGCTGGTGTGAAATCAAACAGTACAGCCCTAGTTCCTGCTGGTGGTAATGGCGAATCAGGCGGCGGCAGTGATGTCCTGGACATCAAAGCGCAAGCGAAGGGAGCAACAGAGTCATCAACTCAAGACTCTTCAAGCTGGTCAGCGAGTGATGTGTCCCAGTTCATGAAGGGTGTGAGCTATTCGCAAACCGATAGCCAGGCGTTGACAAATCAATTAGCGCAGGGTTTCAGCCGTTCTGGAAGCGAGTCATTCAAGCAAACCTGGGGCGATAGCTTATCCCAGAACCTATCCAAGTCCGCTTCGGAACTGGTGTCTGCATCGGACACCTTCACAACAATGAGTCAGCTCCAAAACCAAATGGGCTCCATGACTAATACCGACTTTAAAACTCTCGGTGGTGCAGTAGCACAAACCCCTGCGGCCATGAACCAACTGAATGACTATTTCCGAAATGCCGCGCCGCAATCGGTTAAAGACGAGGCGGCTTCACTACAGCAAAGATACCAAGCCTACGGAATGTCTCCTCAAGTGGCCCAGGCAGCAGCGCGAATGACAGCAATGACCAACTCCAAAAATTACGAACAGGGTAAGGAGCTTGGCGGGTATCAAGCCGCACTACAGGCGATCAATACCGCGTCCGGTCGCAACGGAGCATTTAGTGGTGATGCTTACGGAAATAACGGCATTGAAGGCCCGAATGTTCAAGGCCTACCAGGTCAGGTTCAAGGGGCTGTAGGCAGTGGACCTAACATCCCAACCGGATTCCGGGAGAATGTGGCTGGGATGGCTGGAACTAATCCGGCATCAGAAGCTGGGCAGTTACCAACGAATAGCCCCCTTGTTCAAAATGAACATGCAGCCGGTACGTCAGCTCTTCATAACCAAGCACAGCAAACAGAGCGAAATGTATCTGCTCCTGAACTGAAAAAAGCCCAAGATAACCTTATGAACTCGCTTCCGGAAATGTCTTGGAGCGCTTCGGCGTGGGGAGCGTGGGACAACTCCAGTGATTGGATGGGCCGCAGAGCTGAACAAGCAGGTGGAGCTCTCATTGCTGGTGGTCAAGCTGGCGCTGATGCGTTCTCAAGAGCGATGGATCAAATGAGAACGATGACACCTGAACAACGCGACCAATTCATCGCGGCCACTCAACGCGGCGACCAGGCCGTGCAAGAGGAGTTTGGCTGGGCCGGTGATGCGATGGTCGGTATGGCTAAACTTGGCCGCAACGTCATGGGAGCTGCTGCAAGCGGCTATGATGCAGCGAAGGAGTGGTTAACTGGTAAATCTGATCTATCGGAAGCCGCTAAAGGGATGAGCATTGAGGAACGCGGCGCGTTCTATGCAGCAGCGCTATCCTCTGCCGCAGAAGCTGGTGGTGGAGCCGCGCAGCAGTTTATGAACCAGTACGGTGATGAGTTCAAAGAAACGATGCAGTCTATCGCTCAAAGCCGTTATGGGCTGACTGAATCCCAAGCCGCTGTTTATGCCGAATCGTTTGACACAAACGAAGGTCGCATGAACCAGGCTGTTCAGAATCTGAAAATGGAGTATGCAGAACGTAACCCGGATGGCTCACCGATGATGCAAGGAGGTCAGCCTGTTCTTTCTCAGCAAAACGAAGAGTTTACGGACAAGCTGGTAAACGTATTGCAGAACTCGACGGAAGCTGGAGACCGTTCAGGTAGCTATTTGACTGCCGTCAGGGGGTACAACATAGCAAATCAAAGGTTCTAAAAGACCAACCAAATAATAAGGGGGCCAGCAGGCCCCCTTATTCGTCTCCAGCTCCAATATGGAAGCGCTGGTCAAAATCATAGGAATCTTGAAACCCACCAGTTTGTTTTTTTCTGCGCCGGGTAGGTGGTGCCTCTTTATATGCTGACCGCGCAACGCGGATAAAGCACGTTAGTCCAAACAGAGCCCCGACAACCAAAGCAACTTGCCACTGGAAGTAAGCGATCCCTCCCCAAAAGATAACAGCAGCCCAAAGGCTTTTGTGAACCAGAAATAGGAAACGAGCACCCCAAACGCCGAAGGGAGCCAGCGCCACACCAAGTCCCCAAGGTGTGTCAGCCATCATGGCTATTCCCAGAAGCACCATTCCCAGCAGAAGAATATTGACCACATGTTTCATATCAACCCCCTTACTCTTTACCTCCAGTTTACCACGGCATCAAAAAATGCAACTGTGAAAATTTGACTATTTTTTGCTAAACAACCATTCCATTGGCAACTTCTTCGATTAGAATTTGCCCTCAAACTTTCACATGTGAAAGTTTGCCCTTACGGAACAAGGCGTTTATTGACAAAGCATTACATAGTTGAACATGTCAAACAAATCGCATACACTATGGAATAGGCCATTGCTAACGCTTTGGTCCCCATCTGCAACACCGCAGAGTTCTCTTTCTCAAATATCTCTTTCTGTAAACACCATCATCCTTGTGTGGTCGGGATGCGCCTTTGCCTTCCCTGCCCTCCTCAGCTCCTGCTGTATTCGCAATTTCAGCCCTCGCTGTATCCCTAAAATCACTTATACCTAAACGCTATTTAATATCACAAAATACCGCACTCCCCGTGCGCTATTTCCGCCATTCTTTTGGCGCACTTTCCATTGCTATCGCAAAAATATCCGTATCCCATTGATTACTAAAAGTATTGTAACTTTGTTCCGTCGGTACAAAGTTAAGTGTATGTTTTTAAAGGTTTTTTATTGTTGACAGCATCATTATTTGGGCTTATAAAGGCGCAAAATGTGTCAGTTTGTGACAATAGAAGAACTCTAAAAGCGTTCATCGAATAACGCACTTTTTGTATGGCTAACAACGCAGTTTAAAGGGTGGCAAACAATGGATAAATGCCAATTGATAGACATCCCAAGCGACCCAGAGAAGAAACGTGAGTGGATCAAGTACAAACTCAAGATCCAGGGGCTTTCTCTGGCCGCATTGGGCAGAAAACACAAAACATCTCGGCAGGTGGTGTCTACGGCACTCTATAAGCCCAGTCCACGCTGGGAACATGAGATAGCTACAGCTTTGGGTGTGAAGCCGTCTGAGATTTGGCCGGAGCGGTACGACGAAGAACACGAAATACCCCTCAGACATAAGGAGGCAAGCTGATGAAGAACAAAGCCAAGGCGCTAGTTCTGTCTGCGGCTCTCCTTTCATCAACAGCGAATGCTATTGACCTGAGCGGAACCATCTTCGACAAAGCAGCGAAAGCATATAACCTCGACCCTCTTCTAGTGTATTCGGTCGCATTGGCCGAATCTGCATCAGGGAGAGGTAATGGCTCTATAAGTCCTTGGCCTTGGACGCTTCGCGTTCCTGGGCTTCCTTTCTATGCTAAGTCGGAAGATCAGGCAAAGGCTAAGCTCGCTGAGTTTCAGCAGCAGTACGGTCGTGCCATTGATGTCGGGTTTATGCAAGTGAGCATCCGGTGGAATGGTCATAGAGTTTCTTCTCCAGCAGATCTTCTCGACCCAGAGACCAACGTCATGGTTGGGGCAGAGGTGCTATCAGAAGCCATTCAGTCATCTCCAAATGACTTGGAGCTTGGCGTTGGCCGCTATCACGCCTGGGAAGACGAAATCCGAGCCAGAAACTATGGTAGCCGAGTCTTGGCTATCTATCGCAACCTTCGTGATTTGTGAGGGGGGCGGAATGTTGGAACTGGATATTATTGGTGCGTGGGATGCAAGAGCCGTCAACCTCGATCAAGAAGAAGCTGATAGAAACGTCTACGAGTTCGATCTGACATTGTGGAACCTGCTATCCACTCTGGCAAAAGAACGTCCAGATGATGCGGCCTCACAATTTTCTTTGGGCATGGACACCGTTCAAAAGCTGTCACTGGCAACACCTTCCCAATTGGAAGCTCTGGCCTCTGGCGTGTTGATCTCTTTCAAACTCGAAACAGCAGAGCAGAACATCATCACGCGACTCTCTGGCGACTACGACCCTGTAGTTTTTATCAACCATAGTGTTGATGAATTTGATGCTGCCTACTGGTTGCTATTTAACCGCGTCGCATCGAGAGACCCGGAGATGGCAAAGGAAGTTTTCGGGGTTTCGAGAGAGCTTGCGGAGCTGGTGGCTAAGGCAACAGACAGCCAGTTGCGCCACATGTCTGGAACAACGGTTACGCATTTTACGCTTCGTTTTGCTCCGAGCATCATTGAAGAAATTCTCGATGACAGCCGGGAAGAGTTAACACACCCGGTATTGAAAAAACTGCAACAGTCTCTACAGGGACGTGGGAGGTGGAGATGAACATTGGCAACTCTGGTACATTGGGTCGCTGGGTTACAGCTCGACACATGGCCCTTGCTGGGTACATCACAAAAATCATCATGATCGAGACTGGCCTGACCTACAAACAGGTCAGACAGCTTTACCAGGATCTGGAGAGGGACGGATATACTCTGGAACGAAAATCCAGAACTTTCCGGGGTGGTGCGACACTGATTCATAGTCACACATCCAAGATACAGGCCTCTCTTCTAATGCAGCTCTACTTCAACATTGGTGGAGAAGCCGTGTTGCGGTCTGTGAACATCAAAGCCTTGAACAAGGCATTTAGAATGTATCACGCAATCCGCAAAGAAGTGCCCGGAATGAAAGGTGCTCGGTGGGCTCCGTTTGATATTACTGATGCCTGGTGTCTTGCTTCGGAGCTGAGAAGTGGGGACGCAATGCTGGAGGTGTGCGACAACTGCAAGTGTACGTACTTCACCTCTGTTAATCAAAGAACCTGCGTTGAATGTCCGTTCTGCAAAGAACAAGGAAGGCATGGTGGTGGGGAGAAAGAGTGTGCTTGAGTAGACTATGACATTTCGGACCAGAAGATGAGCGCCCAAACTTTGCGGCGCTCATTTTTTTACTTCTTCTGTGGGATACGGTAGCGCTCCAGCTCGACAGCTCCCAACCCCTTGAAAGCATCCGGGCGACGTCCTTGCCCACTCCACGAAACTCCGTCTTTTGAATATTTAGCATTATCAGGTTCTGATCTGCTCGTGAACATTTCGTTGAGCAAGCCGATGTCCACACCGCAGGATTCCATGTCGCTCATTATTCGCTCAGCCTGAGCTCGCTTTTCTTTTTCTTCTTCTTCTCGCTTTTTGTACTCTTCCTCCAGTTCATTGAGAACGCCCTTCATTCTGTCAATGATCTCCCGAACTTCATCTAACGGGAGTCCTCGCAACAGGGTGCGAATGCGGCTTTTACGCTTTAACTCTGCGATTATTAACTCTCTACGTTCAGCCGCTGATAGCGTAGAGAACTCCTCGTGGTCTTTCATGTCATACGGAGCCCATCAGTTTTCCTTTAAGTGAATCACGTTGAGAGTTCAGTTTTGCGTCAGTCTGCACTGGCGAATTTTGATGCTGTGCAGGTTGACTCTCTGAACTCTGTTGCTCAAAAGACCCAATGTTGCCAGAAAATCGAAGAGAATAAAGACCCAATAGAGCAAGGGCGCGGAGCCGATCACTACGCGCCTTATGCTGCATCTGGGACAGTTCACGATAGAGCTCCGGAAAGGCTTGCTCCGATATGTTCAGATTAGATATTTTTCCATCCCATTTGCTACCAGCCACAACGACCTCCTATCTATCAGCCGCAGAACCAGAAGCCCCTGGCATTGGATGCCACGGATTCGTTGGGCAGTACGATCCTGCTCTTAGGGAAAAGCTCCTTGGCCGCATCTTGGTAAGCCTCGGCACCGCCGCCAGCCAGCAGAACTACGTCAGCATCCATCCCGTCCTCACGCATTGACTTCCGCATAGGGATCAAGGCGTTTTGAGCGACTTTGGTTGAGGCTTTCTTGAAGTAGTCTTTGATCGATACCTTTTCACCGTAGAGGAAGATTTCGGCCTTACCGGCACGAATAGCTTTCTCGATCTTTTCGATGCCAGGGGCACCGCCGTGGTCTTCCTGAATTAGCCGGTCCGTTTCCTGTAGCAACACCGACATCGCCTTGAGGCTGGTGCCAGATGAGTGATAGCGGACCTCTCCCTCTTCAAGAGCTACCCAGTCTACAGAAAAGAACCCAGGGTCAATTACAACGGTTTTTCCTCCCTGGATAATCTCCAGGAGGTCTTCATCTTTGGTTGAACTTACAACATCCATGTAAGCACCGGCAGGTTGAGGTACAACCACGACAGACTTAACCGCTACCGATCGTTTTGGCGTGATCTGGTGTTCGCCCTCAAGCCGAGCTTTCAACGCCTCTCTGCGCTCTACGTCCATGTACTGACTAACAGGCAGGCCAGTCACCAGCACATCGATCTCCTTCTGCTCGGACATCAGGAGTGCAGCGTAGAAAAGAGCCTTGTATGGATTGGTCGAAGGATAGTCGCCGTGAAGCTCACGCTCCCATCCTTGCAATCGGTCAGGCTCGACGCCTGCAACCCATTTCTCTCCATCAATCACAACCTGAATGCAGGTCCCTGCACCGCCAGTTAACTGTTGTGGCATCAGTTCCAATGGACCTGCCCCCACCGGCATGACGACTGTGCGAGCTTCCTCACCTTTATACCCCATTGCCATTTTCAGGTTGGAGTAACCAATATCCAAACCCAGAACAAATTGACTCATGAAATCCTCCAAAGATTGCTTTTAGATTGCTTTTCGATTGCTTGCCGCGTGTTGGATAGAGAATAAGGCTAAAAGCGGGGACAGATGGCCTGTGTAATTGCCCAAAAGGGGCATATAGGTTGCTTTTCGGTGGCTTTTTGATCGTTGAGTAAGGGAACCTATGGGAACGCTGCACGGATAGGCTCAGATAAACAGACCTTACCCTCGCATCGAGAACCGCTTGCCCTCCAGCATCGAGAGACGGTGGTAAAGAGGCATTTGGAATCTTTGATGCCATATCCAATATATCTGGAATCTTTACATATAGATTCATATTTAAAGAGGCTGTGAAAGAATAAGAGCATCAAGATTCCAGATAGATAGAGGGAAATTTGACAAATTCCAAAGATGGGTTAGCCTAGTGACAGAACTAGATTCCAGTATTGGAATAATCAGCTTTAAATTCCAGATAGATAGTTATGTGGATAGGAATTGGATAGGAATTGGGAGGGTATTGAGGTGAGTCTACCAACAGAGCGATGGCTAGATCTGCTAGATCCGAAGCTCGAAGAAGAACGATCCGAGATAACAGAGGATCTGCTAGAGGCAGAGGGACGAGAGTTTGTTGCAGAGGTACGGAGCAAACTGGATCACGCCTTAGCGGTTCTTGCTGTCGAGGCGCAGCAGGAAGCGGACATGTACTGGAACGCGCACAAATCAGCGCGTGAAGAAGCGTCAGAGGACGAACAAGGGCGTGTCGGTACACGGGTTCGCATTCTAGGCGTATCACTCGTTGCAGAGTGGTATCGCAACAGATTTGTCGAACAAGTTCCCGGACAAAAGAAAAGGGTTCTATCGACACATATCAAGAAGGGTCGCGGTCATGCCTACAGCATGTCGCACTTCAAGAAAGAGCCTGTCTGGGCACAAGAGTTGATCCAGCAAGTTGAAACCAGGTATGCCGTGTTAAGACAACGCGCCACTGCCTTAGCAAAAATTCGCCGGGCGCTAAACGAGTACGAGCGCCAGCTAAACAAGACACATAGCGACGAGGTGTGACAACATGACAGCATCTGTAGCGGCCACTGAATTGGCGAAACTGGGGAAATGTGAAGCGATGATCAAGAAAGTCGCCAGCCATCCTCGCCCTGCCCTGTCAAAGCGCCCACAATCGCCACAGGGGACAGATAGCACCCTTCGGGGTGAGTTCGCTCATTTCCGATATGAAGCGGCAGCCCTGCGTTTTATGAGCGGCACTGCGGGGGCTAAGCGTCGCATCTACCAGCTAGTGTTTTCAGCGACGGTAGCAGCGGGAGCATTGACAATGCTGGCGGCATGGACCACCAGCTAGAAAGTATCGACGGAACAATCATGAGCAAGAGAACCAAAGACAAAGACCTGGAGAAACTCGACGTAATCAAAGACTCACCGCAAATGAGCCTGTTTGAGATCATTGAATCTCCGGCCAAGAAAGACGACTACTCCAACACCATCGAGATCTACGATGCGCTGCCGAAGTACATTTGGGACCAAAAGCGTGAGCATGAAGATTTATCCAACGCTGTAGTGACACGACAATGCACCATCAGAGGCCAGCATTTCACGGTGAAGGTGAAGCCAGCCATCATCGAGAAGGATGACGGAAGAACCGTGCTGATCTACGCGGGACAGCGAGAGGAAATCCTTGAGGATGCTCTACGCAAGCTCGCAGTGAACGGGAAAGGCCATATCATCGAGGGCAAGGCTGGAGTCATGTTCACTCTGTACGAACTCCAGAAAGAGCTCTCGAAGATGGGTCACGGTTACAACCTGAACGAAATCAAGGAAGCAATCCAGGTTTGTCGTGGCGCAACACTCGAATGTATCAGTGATGACGGCGAAGCCTTCATCAGCTCCAGCTTCTTCCCGATGGTGGGACTTACCACCAGAGGTGAGTTTCGCAAGAAAGGCGGGAACGCCAGGTGCTATGTGCAGTTCAACCCGCTGGTAAACAAATCGATCATGAATCTGTCGTTTCGTCAGTACAACTACAAAATCGGAATGCAAATCCGCTCCCCTCTTGCACGGTACATCTACAAGCGAATGAGCCACTACTGGACTCAAGCATCGCCAGATTCGCCGTACACGCCATCGCTTATCAGCTTCCTGACACAGAGCCCTCGTGAATTGAGCCCACGGATGCCGGAGAACGTCAGAGCTATGAAGCTCGCTCTGGAGGCCCTCATCAAACAAGAGGTCATAAGCGACTACGACGCGAACCAGATCAAGGATGGCCGCAGAGTCATCGACGTGCGGTACGTCATAAGGCCTCATGAGAACTTCGTGAAGCAGGTGATGGCGTCCAACAAGCGTAAGCAGCAGACAGAGCTACGGGCCATCAAGCAAGGCATGATCGACCACGACATCATTGATGAACCCCAGCGTAAGGGGAGGTAGCCACCAGAAGCTCCCAATACCCCAGGGAAAAGAAAGATAGGCGCGTCAGCGCCTTTTTTTATGCCAGAAGAAAGCGCACAAGGTACGCCCACAAGGAAAGACCGGAAACGGAATGCCTCCGCATATGGGGGAGCTGCACGGATAGAGCGAACGTGACCCCAGATGCTTCGTGGGCTGAGGCTCGATATATGGGAACGTTGCACGGTAGTTGCAAGCCGAGTCTCAGTATCGTGCAAGCGTAAGCCACGACGAAGGATAAGTGCCATGCTGCTCCAGTGGTTCCCGTAGAGTGGTTCCCGTAAGGTATTGATAGTTAAAGGGTGAGGATGTGGGGGACCTGCACGTTATGAGATTTGATATGTGGGTACGTTGCACGAAAGCAGGTTCTGAACCTCTCGATATATGGGAACTCTGCACGATTGACGAAGCAGAACAAAGATTGACAGATCAGGACAAACCTAAAAAGGCAGTCAAAATGACTCCAATAGTCCATAAAGTGATCGTGCTCACATAAAAAGAGGCCAAAAGTTATCCACATTTCCTGTGCATAAACGGGGTTTTGGTATGTGGGAGCGCTGCACGATCACATGTGGGTACGCTGCACGGAGCAAAAAACGACCAAAATTGATATATGGGAACGTTGCACGTTAAGAAGAGAATATATGGGCTGACTGCACGTATAACCTTAGACATGTGGGAACACTGCACGAACACCAGTTCTGATATGTGGGAACGCTGCACGAAAGCTCTGTTTTGTAAGGATTTTGTGGAAAAAAAAGGGGTTCCGTGTGGATAACAGTGGATAAGATCCAAGGGTATGTGGGGGCGTTGCACGGCAACCTATGGGTTCGCTGCACGGCAACCTATGGGTTCGTTGCACGGAATAAATATGAAAATGCCAGCAATATCAATGCGTTGAATGACAACTCAGAGCGCCTAACCTGTTTTTAACCGCTTTTAATCCTTTATACAAAGATCTAAAGATCTTTATATTTATCCTTTTGATCGCTGAGCAAAAAATAATCAACACTGTTTTTTAGAGAAAAGTCTCGTATGCAAGGCCGAACAGGACGAGTATCACTAACAAGATAAGCATCGACAGCACAAAGTAACCAGACTCGTACACCACAGCTTTGATCACAGAAACGACGCTGATCGATCTTCCAGAGATCCTCCCGATGATCCAGTGAAACGCAACGAACGAACCAAGCCCACAGATCAGCACCACCGCTACGGAGACAAGTGCATGTTCCCTCAGGACAGACTCACTAAGGAAACCATACTGCATCCCCATCAATACAAGCCTGCCAATGCCAAACCCCAGACCCAATGCAACAGCTCCACGAACCAGCACAACCTTCAACGACTGGAGCCATGTCAGTTCAAGATCCATCCCCTTACGGGAAGACCGACGCACCAGCACCATAGATATGCCCAGCCCCAAAAACACCAAAAAAACAAAATCCAACATTACCACCTCTGCACAAATCAATCAGAACCACAGGCCTCTCGGCCAAATGCGCCACCAGGGAGAACCCACTTCTGCCCCTCCGGCACAAAAATCGGGAGCGTGTAATCCTCTCTGGATACCTGCTCCAATGCCTCAACATCACTAATCTGTATCGGCGCAACAGCAGAACCTAAATCTATTACGTCGATTTTTTTTCTTGATACCGTCACACCAAAGGTTTGTTCATACTGAGCAATCTTCCCAGCTCGTTCAGGCCAGTAGTGACGGATAGTGGACCAGATACGCTGTGAGTTGTAGATGCAGGTCATACACGAAGACCGGCTCCAACCAAGGCGATAAGGGACTGGGGCCAGAATGCGGTGACGCTCGATTACTTCCCATACCTCTTCCTCAGTCCAATGAAGAACGGGCCTCCAGGCATCAACTAACCGTGCAGTCTTCCCATATCTTCTGTCACAGGCATGAGCCTCAAGCTGGTTGTACTTGGATCTGTTTGCACTTTCCTCCCGGCGCTCACCAGTGATGAAAAGGATCTTCTTCCCCTTGAAGCGCTCCTGGTTATTAAGAGCTCTGCGGCCAACATCGATCTTCAAGGCTGATGAACACCACCTTGTTTGGAGTGATGGCGATTGCTGAGGGAAACGAAGGCGTGTACCAGGCTTAGAGCGCTTATGGTCTCTAGGCAGCACCAGAAGCCCCTCAGGCGTCTCTACACGATGGGGGTGGCTATAGGCATTGTCTTTGAGCATTTCGCCCTCAAAGCCGCCCTCAAGCCACGAGAAGTACATTGGGACACCCAGTTCTTCCCCGAGCTGACGACAGTAATCACGCATGAAGGCCCAATCCATCAACGAACTACCTTCCTGACCATCAACATCATGGTGCCAGAACTCCACCTTTGACTTATCAACACCCATGTCCACCAGCCGCAAGTACGCAGCAATCGAGTCCTTGCCTCCAGACAGGCAAACAATGATGTGGTCGTACAAACTCAAGTCCACATCCGGCGCTGAGAAGTACGTTGTTCTATCGTCACAACGCTGACTGGAAGATATACCGGTAAGAACCGACTCCAGTGATGGCAACACCACCTGGTCATCGAACAAATCTCCTTGGTTTTCTCGTCTCAACATAAGTCGCTCTTTTTTCTTTACTGGGTTGTTTTTATGATTTACAGTATTATAAAATGATGCTGTGAAAAGTAAAGTTTTCAGAACGACCAGTCACTCAGGAGAACTTGATAAGCACCAGAAAGCAATCTAAAGGTGGTTTTTCGGTGAGGTTAGTTCAGGGGCAACCTGTCTTGCTGATTGAAAATCATCAAGAAGTGGTTTTTTGGTGTGGTTACGGTTTGAGGGGGTGAGTATGTGGGAACGTTGCACGGTTAAAGGGGGCCGCACATGAAAACGATAAAGCGGTTCATCGTATGGGTGAATTACGGTCTTGAGGGTTGGAGCATTTTCGGATCGAGCGATGACTGGGATGAAGCGGTATCCATCCGTTCGGAAGCGATAGACGAATGCAATATTGATGAGGAAGACATCATCTTGGCAGAAAACAAAAACGAGCTGGTGGTAAAACCTGCGGCCAAGCAAATGACGGAGTGGCACCGGGAACTGGAAGCCGTCCTTATGACCTTGGATGACTGCCAGATGGAATGTGACGGCATGACATGGGCAGTAAGCCACCTACTCAATGACGCGGGTGTACCTCATGACTGCATGTATGGTTTTGTGCGAAACGAACAGACCAAGGACATCGTGACACCGCATTTCTGGGTTGTCCTGGATGATGGGTGGTTGGTGGATCTGAGGCTACGCATGTGGCTTGGCGATCACGACAACATTCCTCACGGGGTATTCCATCCCGATAACGAGCCAGGATTTTTCTACAAGGGAGACCCCGTTCAAAACCATAAAGGGATGAGACTGGGCAAAGCCGTCCTGGACATCATGACCGACGGAAAAATTTCACATGTGAAAGTTCCTGAACGACAAGACGGAGAGTAATAGCGTGGAATTTGATTACGACAAGTCAGTATCAAACGCACATCTTGAGGCCGCAGGCTGGGGTATGGATGCCTTTAATCACTCCAACCCATTTGAGAGCCATGTCATCTATGTGCGTGACTACCGCAACGATCACATCCGCCTGTTCACCATCAAGAAGGCTGACTTCGACACGATAAAGCTGCCGCTTCACCTTACCTCCGACATGCTGGCTTCGGTGATCGCTGAGTTCGTATCGAAGGCAGCAAAAGGGAAGTTGAATACGAAGGAGTCCGATACGCTGGCTCCTGCCTTGGTTGGCTATGCCAAATCAACAGAAACCTACCGGAGCTGGCGGAGAGTGTCTGGAACAACAGAGCGATTGCATATGGTCATCAATATCTACGCGGGTTCTGGATTGCTGAGACCTTTCATCGCTCGGGCTCCTGAGACCGTCCTGACGACCCAAGAGCTACTGGTCTTCTCATCACAGGTTAAGAACATGGATGTATCCAATCATCCAGAGTGGTTTAGGGGCCTGAGGTAGTCATGAAGGCAGTTCTCTGGATATTCGTCCTTATCATTGCACCTTTCGTCATTGCGAAAGTGGACCAGTGGCGCAAACGCGGCATTGGAGACACCTGGGCGTGGTGGAAATCAGAGAACATGCCTTATGAGCTGCGCTCGGCCACTCTGTTTTTATCCGAACAGGACATATCAACCACACAGCCGGTGCCCATGCACGGCAGGGTTGATCAGGTGTACAAAGCCAAGAATGGGGTTCTCATTCCCTTGGACACCAAGCTGCGCCAGGTAAACCACATCTATGAGTCGGACATTATCCAGCTCTCGGTTTACCGGGTAATTCTGTCACACAAGTACAAGGCACCCGTTGCCAAGTACGGCTATGTCCGAACCGTTGTTGAGACAGCGGACGGGGATAGAGTCCGTTACATCAAGACAAACCTTCTCAGCGAAAAAGAAGTGGTCAAGTTGTGGCACCGCTATCAATCCATCCGTTCTGGTCAGGTAAAAACCTCCTGTTCCTGTGGCGGAAAGTTTCACATGTGAAAGTTCTGGATTGAATTAGGGTTGCCCGAATTGGGCAGCTAGGCGGGGTTGCATTTTTGAAAAGTCCTGTACGCTGGTTGGTATAGGAGGTGAATAGTGGCCCAGCTTAAACATAACCGCTTCGTCATGTTGGGGTCCTTGGTAGCGACGGTCGTAGCTGCTGCGAATGGCTTGAGTTTTCTCACCCTTATGGCTGGTGGAATGACCCTTATCCAGTTCATGGCTTGGAAGCAACAAGATGCTGTCCGTAGCCGGTTTAAAGCTGCGAAGGATGCGTTTGAAGCGTTGAACGTTATTGCGTTCGACAAGCACTGGGTAGGTTCAACCGCGACGGTCGCCAAAGTGTCGAACATGATCACTCCGCCCGAACGACTGGATAAGCCCTGGGCGGTGCAAGTTCTGGCCGTAACCAAAGGTGGGACGTGGTTCGCAGTGGATCTGCAAGTGACCGGCACTGACAAGGTTCAGATGCTTAGCCTCCACCAGCTTAGTGAAAAGGCGGCAAAGACCATGCTGGCCTTCGACCTCGAAGTGTATAGAAAATTTTCGGAAACCTGATGTTGCATGAGGACAATGTGATGGAAAAAGTCAAAAGCGTAGATGCCATGGAGTTCACGGCAGCAGATAAGAAGGCGATGACCCATGCGGCATACGCCCAGTGTTTCTTCATTCTGGCCCAAGTGATGGCATTCCCTTCCCTAGGGGTGGCTGGCGCTATGGTTGCTGCTCTGTGCGGCATGATGCCGTGGTTGACCAAGTTCGCCAAAGAGGCTCCATCGAAAGCCTTTGGCATGGTGATGGCTTCACTCTGCCTTGCTCCTGTGTACGGGAAACTCTGTGAGCTGGTGGTCCACGCGATTCAGGGAGCTTGAGCTTATGGGGGTAGTACGAGTTCCCTACCTCTTGGCTGAGCTGAAAGAACGCGGATGTGCTGATGAATCTGCTCTGGCGCAGGTTATGCAGCCTGGATGCCGAATTGGAGAGGAAGACCTACGGAAGTTGGCCGCAAATTTAGGGCTTGAAGTTTCTGAGCTGGCACCAGCGCCAGAGAACGCGGCCAACACCCGGTTCAAAGCAAAGCTGAGAGGAGGTTTGGCCTCCTTTCTTTTTGAGTACGACGGCTGTTTCCGACATGCCGAAGGCTCCAGCCATGCAGAAATGTTGGGTATCGAGCAAGAAGACGATATTGGTCTTCCGAGTCGAGCTGCTGACGCCATGCTCCTGGAAAAGATGCTTTACCAGGTAATCGCTCGGGCTAAGTACATGCTCGGCAAAATCGACAGCAAGTTTGTCAGGTCAGAACAAGCAATCGAGTTCCGTGAGCAACTTGCTCCTGGGATCTTCAGGCCAGGGTACAGAGGTTTCCGATTCAAGGAGGCTGCCGCTGGTGATTTGCCTACAGTCATGATTGACGGTCGGAAGTTCAATTGCGTTGCCAGTATAGCCAGAGCGCATGGACTTGATCCGGTAACGGTGCGTAGGCGCATTGCGGACACAAGGAAGGCCGCAGACAAACTCTCCAATGATGAGTGGAAACTCATCCTCGCCAAGAAAAAAGGTAAAGGGAAACCCTTCACCTATCTGGACAGGACCTACAGCAACATTGCCCAGTTCTGTCGTGAGCATCAGCTCAACACCAACCTTGTTTACCAGAAAGTCAAAGACCGGGCTGATAGCGCTGATGAAGAGTTCTGGGGACAGATAATCGAAACATGCAAAAGGAAAGACTAATGGCAGAAAACAAAGAGATCCCCTGGGAGAAAGAGCTCATTGAGAAGTACATGTTCACCCTGCATAAAGAGCAGGTGAAAGACCGGCGCTGGCGGACCATGTTGCGTGTGCTTCGCGCATCAGGTTTCGTGCTTCTCATGATCGGCTTCATCATTTTGGCATCTAATCCGGGTGGGATGCCGTGGCAAAGCGCCAAGGCTGGAGCCCCTCACACCGCGTATATCAACATCCGTGGTGAAATTGCTGCTGGCACACTGGCCGATGCTGATCACCTTATCCCGTCCATCCAAGCAGCATTCGACAACCCGAATTCACAAGCTGTCGTGCTTCGCATAAACAGCCCTGGCGGTAGCCCGGTTCAAGCAGGACGGATTTATGAAGAAGTGAAGGCGCAGCGAGCCCTTCATCCGGAGAAAAAGGTCTACGCCATCATTGATGACATCGGTGCCTCTGGCGGTTATTACATCGCCTCTGCTGCGGATGAAATCTATGCTGACCGCGCCAGTCTTGTCGGTTCTATCGGCGTCATTAGCTCAGGGTTTGGATTCACCGGCTTGATGGACAGGCTCGGCATCGAGCGCCGGGCAATCACTTCCGGAGAGCACAAAGCGCTTCTCGACCCATTCTCCCCTCTTACCTCTGATATGAAGAAATTCTGGGAGGGCGTTCTATCGAAAACCCACCAGCAGTTCATCGAACGAGTGAAGGCTGGGCGGGGTGATCGACTGAAAGACGCCCCAGAGGTGTTTTCTGGATTGCTCTGGAACGGGGAGCAGGCCAAAGAAATTGGGCTGATTGATGGCCTGGGGAGTTTGAACTCCGTGGCGCGAGACGTCATCCACCAGAGCAACTTGGTGGACTACACACCAACCGAAGACATCATCCGGCGACTGACCCAACGAGCGAAGCTCGAAGCCAGTTCCTTCGTGCAAGAACTCAGCGCTGTGAAAGTTTACTGATAGGAGCAGTTTGACATGACAGAACAAAGTACCAAATCACTACGTCTCGGGGTTTTTGCCGCCATTATTTTGGGGCTCGTAGGAACCGGGTTCGGAATCTACCAGCTCGTGAAAGAGAAGGATCTGGCGCAAGAGATCGCCAACGTGAAGTCCACGGTCAACCAGGTGAAAGATGCCGAAGGCGTCACCTTCAAAAGCAAGGCAGAGTTTGAGGCTGCTGTGGCCGAAAGCATCAATAAGTTTGTCGCGCAGAAACAACAAGCCGACATCGATCAGAAGTATGCCCAGTTCGAGGCGGCACCTGAAAAGGTCGAAGACGGCAAACACATCTATGGGGACCTTGGTGCCCGATTCACGCTGGTGGAGTTCTCTGATATGGAGTGCCCCTTCTGTAAGCAATTCCACGACACGCCCAAGCAAATTGTGGATGCCAGTAAAGGCAATGTGAATTGGCAGTGGAAGCACATGCCTCTCGACTTCCATAACCCGGCAGCTCACAAGGAAGCGTTGGCCGCTGAATGTATTGCTGAACAGAAGGGCAACCGTGGCTTCTGGGTCTTCGTGAATGAGATTTTCCATCACAGCAAAGGCAACGGTGCCGGTGTTTCTGACTTGGCCTCTGTTGTCACGGGTGTTGGTGCTGATCTGGATGCTTTCCGTGAGTGTCTCAGCTCTGGCAAGCACGAAGATAAAGTTCAAGCTGACATCCAGAAAGCCAAGAGTTACGGCGTTAATGGTACTCCAGCAACCTTTGTTGTAGACAACCAGACAGGCAAGAGTCAGCTACTCGGTGGTGCTCAACCGGCACAAGCCATCATGGCGGTGATGCGAAAAATGATGATTGAGTCGCAACAAGACGACTCAGCGAACCAATAAAAACTTTCACATGTGAAAGTGGAGTGAGAACTGATGATCAAGATTACAACTAAATTGGGGTGCCTTCTGGCGGGGCTGCTTGTCCTGTCGGCTTGCTCAAGCGTCCCTCAGACAAGCAACGAATACACGAAAGCCCTGGATGATACCAAACAGGTATGTGCTGCCTGTGCTCTGGTTGGTAATGACCTGCTGGTTGCCCTCAACAAGTCATGCGACAAACCCATAACCCCGGAGACTCTAACCAGCGTCATGAACAGTAACTCGATGTTTGCCGCCATGATGGCAATTAACTCCATTGGTGGAACCGACCTTTATCAGGTTTACCGTGATGCGGCTATCGACACCCTGCGATGCAATGAGATGGACACTTGGCCTGAACGGACCAAGGTGCGTTTCCAGCAGCCCGACATGCAAAAGGCGCTGGCCTTGAGGGTTTCTGTCAGACAGCAGAATGCAAATTAACTTTCACATGTGAAAGTCAGGTCCCTCAGGGGCCTGATTTCACTATGAGGTGTACCAATGGAGTTACAAGAAGCAAAAAATGCTCTCGATAGCCTTCACCCCCACAAGGCCTCAGCCCCTTTGAGGCTTGTCATCCACCAGCCTGGAGGGATTGGTGGAACCCCTACCGTAGGGGTGAAAGCAATTCATGCTGGGTTTGATTGGGACAGCAACACCATCCTGATCTACCCGGAAGAGCAGCTCACCCGGTTGACGCCGGATGAGGTCGCCGCCATCACGAAGTCAGTATCGAAGGGACAGTCCTGGCATTCATATCAGCAGTTCAAGAAGTATCGGGAGCAGTTGGCCGAAGCCACGGAGGAAATTAATAGGCTCAGGGCTGAGCTGGGCAGGTATCAGAATAACGGGAGGGGGTAATGCTAAAACGCGGAATTATCAATCTCGCTGCTAGTTACATCATTGTTGATGCCCTACTCCGGAATGCAGCAATTTGGATCTTTGGCTTGTCCTTCTCCATTGGTGGCACTTACGTCGCTGGCGAGGCCAGTACATGGGGCGTTTACCTAGCCACTTCTGGTGCAATGACACTCTGTTCTGTCGTAACAGCCTACCTGCTCGTGACCTATCACCGCTGGGGGCTGATGACGGCCAGGGTCTGGCTGCTATTGAGTGCCTGCCTAAACGGCTATGCCGTCTATTTGAGCAGCCACAACATCCAGTTGGTGGTGGCACTGCTTTCCAGCCTGTTTATTGCTTTGTGGATGCTCAAGACCCTTGAGCAACCAGCAGTGAAGGGGACGTACAAGGTAATCGCTGATCTTCACCGTCAGCTATGGGGAATGTTGAAGGGACAAACACAATGACGACGAATACTCAAAACGCGAACGCCAACCAGGTTCGGTCTTTACGCGACATGCTTGTCCCCGCCCTGTTGTTCTATGTGGTGATGACGGCCATGTTTGTGGGTCTTGACGCATTCATGGATAAACCCACCAGCATGAACCTGCCATTTATGCCGTTCCTTGTCTCGATGGTGAGTTTTACCAGTGACGCACGTCGAGCGTGGGACTGGCGGAACGGGACCAAGGTTGTGGCCGTATTGACTGCGGTAGCCATGCTGTTGGCATTCATCTATCAACTCGCGGTCGGAGAGGTAAATCTCTTAGGGGTTGGTATATACCCGGCCACAGCCATCCTTCTGTTGGCAATCACCTGGGTGATTCGCGCTATCGGAAAGACGGCTCCTTTCCAGTTCCTGGGGAGACACCTGGCGCGGTTTGGTGCATCGAAGTGGGTCCAGCGTACCGCCGCAGTCATTGTGCTCGCGGGTGGCCTTGCCATCACTGTCTATGCCTACTGGCTTAACCACGGGAGCTGATGATGATCATTGCAACGAAGAGCGGCTTGCTGGTGGCCGCAGAACTAATCAAGGAAGAGGCCGGGTACTGGCTACTACAGCCTCGTGACCAAAAGACGCCGGTCAGAGTGAATAAGCAAGATGACAATAAACGCGCTTTCACGCATATGGGAGACGCCCTTCGCTGGGCAGGTGATCCTGAGCTTGCAAAGCAGTTCGATGCCGAGGGGGAAGAACATGCAAATTCGTGACTACATGACAAAGTTGTTTGAAGCATTTGGTGATGTAGAAGAAGTCACCCGAGAAATGCTTCTGGAGCAGGCGGAGCTCATTCATACGATCAGCGATAAGTGTCAGAGCACAGGCCTGTTTCTGGATAGTCAGGTTCGTTTCAACCAGTTCGTTCAAGAGATTGAGGCTGACGACAATGTAGAGGATCGGTTGCTTCATGCTTGGTGCTGGGTAATGGACCGAATAGTGAAGGCACCAACATCCTTTCACATGGATGGGGCTGTGATTTTGACAATGCCTCTGGTCGCCAGATACCTGCCACCAGTTGAACGGGAGCCGGAAACCATCGTGGTGAATCTCGATGAGGACTACAAGGCTCCTGTAGGCAACCAAACACTCTGCGAGCTCATTATGGAACGGAGGCATTGGCCGCAAGGTGCAACGTGCGCGACCCAAGAAGCGGATGGTGAAATCCTCTACTGGGACGCCCCGGTTCAGGTAGTAGAGGAAGGCAGAAAGGCCGCTGGCAAGCATGGCATGATGGCTGAAATAGGATTAAAGCATCAAGTAGACTTTTGGTTTTCTGACATGGCCGAAACTCGGCTCGCAACCGATTGGAACACCGCCGTCATCACACCTCACTGCTTGCTACTTTCCTATCTTGATGTGCTCCAAAAGAACAAAGTGCCGTTTGATGAGGGGGTGCGGCTCGCTGCCGAATGGGTAACGCAACTTGGTGGGGAGTCTCGTAAAGATACCGAGGAAGAGCCGGAAGCTGATGCTACGGTGCTTTCCCTTGGGCGAGCCACAGCTCATTGCTTTAAACCTTATCCGGACACACAAAATTTCTATTACGAGGCCTAAGCCTCACCCAAACAGGAGGATCAACATGCGATACCAGGTATTTAAAACGAAGGAAGGGGGCCTGCCGGTGTTTACTGCACCGTGGTACTGGTTGGCCTCTGCCATTGCTCACTGGTCATCTCTTAACTGGGATGCCTGTCGAATCGTAGACAGCAAGGCGGATAAAACAATGCTCTGCTGGGCCAAGGCTCTACCGGCTGCAAAAAAGATGGAGTGATTATGAGGTTCGGTTTTGCAAAAAAGACGGGGATTTCAGCGTTCCTATCAGCAATGCTGGTGCTGGCTCCTCATGTGTGGGCAGAGACCTTCACTGCAAAGGTTGTGGGGGTGTCTGATGGTGATACGGTCAAAGTGCTAACGGAACAAAGCTGCGATACCGGAAAAGACTGCCGGAGTGGCAAGATCCAGTACCGAGTAAGGCTCGCGGAGATCGATACTCCAGAGAAAAAGCAGCCATACGGCTCAAAGGCGAAGCAGGCCTTATCAGATCTGGTGTTTGGTCGAATGATCAAAGTGGAGCAAATCGACAAAGACCGTTATGGCCGCCTGGTTGCCAATCTCTATGTCGATGGCAAATGGGTCAATGCCGAAATGGTCCGTTCTGGGAGTGCGTGGGTGTACCGGCAGTACGCCAAAACACCGGAGCTGTTCAAGCTGGAGACCGAGGCCAAAGCCGATAAGCGAGGTCTCTGGGCATTACCGGAATCGGAGAGAACTCCCCCTTGGGAGTGGCGAAGAAAGCACTAACCACACCCCAGAGTATGCAGGTGTAAACAGTAACCAAGAAAACAAACAGGAATAACGATGAACAAAAGCGAACTGATTATGAAAGTGGCCGAAGACGCTGATATTAGCAAAGCAAAGGCCGAAGCTGCGGTAAATGCGCTGATCAACTCAGTGAAAGAGGTGCTTAAAGCGGGTGGGACAGTAGCGCTTACTGGGTTTGGTACTTTCCACGTTAAGGAACGCGCAGCGCGAACCGGACGGAATCCCCAGACTGGAGAGAACATCCAGATCGCGGCGGCCAACATTCCTGGGTTCAAAGCTGGTAAGGGGTTGAAAGACTCCGTGAACTAGATCTTAATCATGTGACACATGAATAAGGTTTACATAAGGCTCCTTTCGTGGGAGCTTATTCATATCAGACATGAATAAGGGGGCGGAATGAGGTTGTCGTCAACTCAAAAGGACGTTTTGTTCATTCTATACGCAATTGAGGCCGGTGGAAAAGCCGAGCCTGTACCAGGTGTAAAAATACTGGAGATGATCAACTCAGCTCGCCAGAGCGGTATTCATGGAACGAACTTCCGAACGTCATGCCACACGCTGGTGGAGAATGGCCTGTTGAACAAGTACCGGAATGCTTCTCTAAAGCTGGCCTTTAGGCTGACCGACGATGGCAGGGAACGTGCAGGAGAGATATACCGCAAACGGCTGGAGGAAGTGCAAGATAAGTAATACGCCCCATAACGGGGCGTATCGAGTTAAACGGCAAAGCCGTAGTGGGTGCCGTCCGGAAGTTCAACATCGAGGCGTAGCTTGCCACCGGAGGCCTCAACGTACCGCTTAATGGACGACAGCTTGAGATCTCGTCCAGGTTTTTCCATCTCGGAGACTGTCGGCTGTCTCACACCCAGAGATGCAGCAATTTCCCCCTGGGTAAGGTTCATGCGATCACGAAGCTCTGCCAAGTGGATGTTCAGTAACATCTCAGTGGCCGCTTTCTGTGCTTTGGCAACAACCTCAGGCTTTTCTGTTGCCAGCATTTGGTCAAGAGTTCTTGCCATAACGTCACTCCTTCTTCAATTTATCCAAGTGCGCCGCAAACTCGCGGTCTGCAATTGGGATCATTACTTCATAAAACCTTTTCTCGTCCCCGGTCTTGTTACCGGCGCAGAGAAGAATCCCCTTACGCTTTGGATCGAACGCAAAGAATGCCCTGATAGGATCTCCTTTGCTTTGGACCCGCAGCTCTTTCATGTTGCTGTAGGATGAACCGTTAACAGTATCCGCGTATGGTCTCGACAGCATGGGACCTCTATCTCGCAGCACCATCATCGAAGCCAGCACGTTGGCTCTATCGGTATCATCCAGTGCATCGAACCACTCATCAAAGGTGTCAGTTGTCTCGATGACCCACATGGTTTCTCCTTACTTAATATAGGTGCAATCCTATATAGATTCAAACCTATAATCAAGAAAAATCGGCGGCTATGGGGGACGAAATGCCGGTAAGTAGTCATGTGACTAAAATAGGGGGTAGAATAGGCCTCAATATAGTCATGTGACTAAAAGGTGTACTGAATGAACAACCTGCCCCTACTGCTCGACGCAAGAGAAGCCATTGACTACTACCACCAGCATCCAGACATGACTGATGCAGAAAAGGCCTATGTGGTCGCGTTCCTAAGCGGAGAGGGGCGCTCAAACAGTCAGATCAGAGAGGAACTGGGGATTGAGAAGGTATACACGGTTACACACCTGAAACGCGCCGGTACGCTGTCGGAGGAAGAGCTCACACTCTGGCTCAGAAATCCACGCAAGATCACCCTGGGACATGTGAGAGCCGTGGCTAAGTTACCTATCAGCAAGAGAGAAAAGCTCCTGAGGGATCTCCTGCATACCAGGACACCGGTTCATACATATGAGGCGATAGCGAAGGGCAAAGAAGTGGATAGGGATGCTGACATTAAGCGTCTGGAAACCCTGATGAGCGATGCGACGGGTAGGCCCATCAAAATTCGCTATAACCCCGCGAAGCGCTCCGGGGAGCTGACGCTGGGATTCTTCACGCTCGATGACCTGGATGACGTGTGCAAGGCTCTGGGGTTTGATCCAAGCGAGCAGATGTAAACCAGAAAACTTTCACATGTGAAAGTCTTGCAAGGTGTCTTTTTATTGTTTACAGTATCATAAAATGAATCTGTAAAGGTGCGCGATGAATGTGCTTCCAACGAAAAGCTGGCCTTGGGCGTTATAACTCAACCAGACCTGAGTGGCTGGCGGCGTACCGAAACGCAAGATGTATGAGAAGCTCAGGTAAAGAACCTGATGCTTCTCTTTCCGGGATAGCTTGGAAGGCGCAACTCATTGTTGCCCATGAAAGAGGCAGAATTGACAGCCTGGCTGTCCCTTTGGATGCCAGATTGATAGCAAAGAACCTCATCGACGAGATCCTTGCTGAGGAGAACTGATGGACGAAAAAATTACCTACGAAGAAATGCTTGAACAACTCGACCAGAAAGGCATCCGCGTCACCAACGGGGCGAGACGGCTTTATGTCGCGTTGAACAACGGAGTCAAAGCTGAGGTGCTGGGTAACTGCGGTCCCGCCACAATCAGCTTGGTTGACGGGATGATTGTTGTGGAAGAGCAGACTCTCCACTAAGGGCAGCAGCATGGGCAAAAAAGTACACATCATTTGTGGAAAGTGCGGCAGTGACGAGATGAACTTTGTCATCAATGGACACTGTCCAGACGATCCCCAGAATGTTGCCAGTATGTCCTGCTCAAATTGTTGCGAACTGACAGGCATAGCCGAGTGGTCGGAATTTAATGGACGTGAGCTGAAAGGTGAAGCCGTCGCCCTATCAACACCGGCAAACGTGAATGCTCTTCTAGGATTGCTTCGCCAGGCGATGGACAGCGTTGAGTATCGCCTCTATGGCGGGGGCATGTCATTGAGCGGTAATGATGCTGCCGAACTCATAGACCTCCAGGAGCGAGCTGAGAAGGTCTTGTCTGTTCTTCGGAGTGATCAGCATGAGTGATTTATACGAACCGCTTGAGTTTGTGTTCTGCGGCTTTAGGAAAGGGGACGCTGGGCTCTTTATCTCGGTAGCCACTTTGCGCGATGGTGTTTTAGGCCGTGAGATGTATTTCTCAAAGGGAAAAAGCAAAAGGCGCTGGGTTGTCGGTGGCATTTACTCAGGGGCCTCGTTTTCGGACAACGGAGCAAAAGGTCTGGATGATGCTCATTACGTTAAAGCATGGGAAGTGCAAGGCGACAAGATAGAGTGGCAAGCAAAAAGCGAGCAAGCCGAAGCCTTGGCGCGAAGCGAGAAACTTGAAGCCGACGATAGGAAGCGCAATGAACTCGAAGAGCTGATGCTACCCATCAGGAAGCAATATGGGGCATTAACAAAGCGACGTGATAGGGCAGGGGCCGCAGCTCTTGAAGAAGCTGTCCTGAGAGCGCTGAGAGCGCCCATCAGGAAGGCTGAGGAGAAATAACCGTGGAGCCAGTCTTAGCTAAAGCATTCGCCGGTTTTAAAGTCGTAGCTGTAAGTGCCCATCAGATTGGCTTTTCGGCTTTTTTTGCCATTGGTGTTTGCTGGCGCTTTAGGGGTCGCAAGTACGCCATAGAACAGGATACCAACAAGTGCCGCTTGCCACGCGAAAACAGCAACCAGAATCCAAAAAGCAGCAGCCAGAACCGGCAGTTTGTGCAGAAGGTTGAGCACCGGCTTGGCCCAAATCACTGCCGGGATAGCCAGCACTGCGTAACCCCAGTTGGTTGCCTCAAGCATAGCCAGGCCAAGAACAACAACAGCCATCAGCGCGATATTCAGTACATGTTTCATGGTCATCTCTCCTTTTCAACTTACACTTTTATCCTATCACAGCATTAAAAAATGCAACTGTGAAAGGGCGTTTTTCATTCAAAAAGAGGTGACACTTTGAGTGCAATTATCAGCAAGTGCGGCATGTACAGATACCGTCTGGAAAGGGATGTGCAACCCGAAGGCCTTGTGTTCGGTTATTTTGGTGTAAACGGCTCTACGGCCACGGCCACCGAGGACGATCACACGGTCAGAAAGTGGATAGGGTTTACCAAGGTCAACGGAGGGAGGCGATTCATAGTCGGTAATGCTTTTGCTTTTCGGGCGACCGACGTTCGAGAGCTGGCTACGGCGGTTGATCCTGTCGGGCCTGAAAATGAAATCCACTTGGAAAGGATTATTCGGGATGCTGATGTCTTGGTGCCCTGCTGGGGGAGCCGAACTAAGCTGCCTAAGTCTTTGCATGTTCATTTGGACAGGCTTTTAGAGCAGCTCGTTGCATCTGGGAAGCCGGTATTGGCATTTGGCGTGACTGGTTCGGGGGACCCGAAGCACCCACTAATGCTTGGATATTCGACAAAACTTGTGCCCTGGGGAGGAAAATAATTATGTCGATGCTTGAAGCACGTTACTTCGTGGCAAAGATAAGCGATGCACAGGCCGTGCTCTGCGATGAGGAGCTGGCGACACTGGAAAGGCTGATCCGGAAGGTTGATGATGGCCGCAGAGCAAATGGCAAGAGCTCGCTTACTTGCGTTGTTGTCGAAGAAGATTGGCCGAACTGGCAGCAAACGGTTGACTCTGTACTTTCACTTGCTGACGGGAAAGACAACGATTGGACCAATGCCACACCAGAACAAATCAAGGCCTTTTGGGTCGATGACTCAGTTTGGAAAACTCTGGATGGCCGGGATAAATGGATTGAAGATCTCGACCTGCTGGTGGACGGTTCCCCGGTGGCTTCTGAGTGGGAACCTTTTGGCTTGGAATCAGGGCAGTCTGTCGTCATACGAGGCGGATGGATAGAAGGGAATGCCTTGAGTGATGATGGCGTACCGCTAGTGCAGGCATTCGTCGCTTGGAAACAGGGCCAAGACAACCACTAAAGGAAAATTACTTCGGAAGGGCGGCTATGGCCGCTTTCTTTTTAATATTTACAGTATCACATAATGATACTATGATGTTGTTAATTTACTTGGGGAGGCGCTTATGCTCACTGCTAAATGTATAGGGTGCGGATGCACCGATGATCACGCTTGTGTTGAAAACGGTCAACCGTGTCACTGGCTTCGCGTGAATAGAGTGGAAGGTATCGGGGTCTGCTCTTCGTGCCCGGATGCTCTCAATCAATTCGCATCGACCAGCCAGGAACAAGCAACTGGACAGGATGACTACCGGAACAGTCCAGAATGGAAGGATTTTTCATCACGCATTGGTAATGCACTATGCGGGGGCCGGAGCAAAGCAAAGTAAGGTAAAAACGGCTATGCCGTTTTTTATTTGTCTATTACGGCATCACATTATAAGCCTGTAAATGCTGAATCTGTAATTGCCCAAAATGGGCGTGAGCAGGGGCGGGGTGTGAGGTCGTTCTAAGGCAAAATACTTTGTACTGGCAGAACAAAGAAAGAATGAACTTTCACATGTGAAAGTTTTTGGGGTACGGGATGGAACAAGCAATTCAAAGTTACTTGGCTGACGACCGGCAATATCAAGACAGGATTACCGCAGCTCTCAGCCAGGTTGAAGAGAAAGGTGCAGAGTACGAAGCTCTTTGCCAACAGCGTGCTCAGTTGGGGATCTGGCAAAAAATTATAACGTTCTGGCAGTTTCGTCGAGACATCGCCGTTATACGTTCAGCACTAAAAGGCCATAACAGCGATTTGCGGTATTTGCGCCGTGGGAGAGACCAGCTCAAAGAGGGATTGGTTTCTCGGGCCGTGAAGCAAGCGATTGACGGTAGCCAGATTCTGGAACGAATCACCCAAGCTCAAGATAGGCTTGACGCCGCATCTCGACTCCACGAGAGCAACAAGCGACTGGTGGACATGGGGCAAAAAGCCTTACGTGAAATCAGTGAGGCCTCTTCCAGTATTTCATCAGCACAAACAATGGAGGTTCTCGACCTTGTGACTGACAACAAGGGCATTTCCGTCATGTCGTCGATGTCAAACTCCTCGGCCAGCAGTGAAATAGACGATGCGAAGAGAGCTGTGAAAGCCTTCGCAAATGCGCTGGGGGATCATCGTGACATTGTGGGCTCACTGCACCACTCAATGGCAACTGAGTTTATCGATCTGGGTATGGACTTTGCCGGTTTGAATGATGGTTTCGACTTTGGGAGCGTCTTCTCGCTGTTCAGCTTGTCGTCTGCCAGTTCCTCTCTGGACAAAGTAGAGTCTCGCGTTGAATCTCTGATGCCAGATCTAAGACGAGCCGCCTCCAATTCGGCAGCAGAGTATGCCCGTGTTAACGAAGAGTTCTTTGGCCTAAAACAACAGGCCTGTTGCCAAGTGCATGAGTTGCTGGTGACAAATGGTATAGACGTGTCAGTCAAGCGCGTTGAGTCCGCCGTGAACAGCTACAGAGTTGGAAGGTGATATTTACAGCATCATAAAATGAACTTATGATGTGAGGTGATCAACAAGTCGAAATTTATTTAAAGGATAAGCGATGAGCGATATTACACAGCAAATGGACAAACTTGAGATTCCAATCAAGTTGTCCTTTCCAGTCATCAACGTTAGCACTTTTGAGCTGGGCCGTGCAGAGAGCGTTTTCTCTGACATTGCAAAGAAAGTCGGCAAGCACTTTATTGTGATGCCATTCAAGAAGCTGCCCGATCCAGGCACGATGAAGGCAATGGTGGACGAGTCCAAGAAGTCCTCCAAAAACGGTGTTGTCGTGTTCGACACTTTCTTTTTCGACCGACAACGTGCAAACCCGGAAACACTCCCAGCCCTCAAGTCATCACTGACCTATCTGGAGAATGAGGGGATCAACTACATCATCGCTGGCAAAGACGTCTTCAATGAAGAGTTCGTTTATCACATCGATCTCCCGGCTATGAGCAATCAGGAAATCCTGAAACTGCTCCAGACCTGTGAAGATAACGTGAAAGATGGTGGAGTCTTCGAGAGCAACGAACGTGCTGTCATCGCAAACCACGCCCTGGGCTTGTCACACACCCAGATGAAGAACGTCTTCACCTATTCCGCTTACTTGAAATTCAAGGGTGAAGAATACCTGGGCGAGATCCGAAAAGAAAAAGCTCACATCTTGCGTGATGTCGGCCTCGATGTGCTTGAGGCCATTGATATTGGGAATGTCGGTGGGCTCGAAAACCTCAAGGAGTTTCTCCAGATACGTAAAGCCGGTTGGGACAAAGACCTTCCGGTAAAAGGTGTCCTTCTGGCCGGTGTACCTGGTGGTGGTAAATCGCTGACGGCAAAAGCCGCTGCCGGTGTACTTGGCACTACCTTGGTTCGCCTGGATATGGGCCGTTTCTATAGTAAGTATCTCGGTGAAACCGAGCGCCAGTTCAATCGTGCATTGCAGACCATTGAGCAGATCGCACCCGTTGTTGTGTTGATTGACGAGATGGAGAAGTTTTTTGGTAATGCCGATGGCGAACACGAAGTATCCAAGCGCCTGCTGGGCTCTTTCCTCTACTGGCTTCAAGAGCGCAAGAAGAAGATCTTCATTGTGGCGACGGCCAACCGGGTTCAGTCGCTGCCTCCTGAATTGATGCGAGCTGGCCGCTGGGACCGAGCATTCTTCATTGATCTGCCAAGTGTGGCTGAGCGCCAGAAGATTTTCGAGATCCACCTCGCCAAGCAGAAGGCCAACATCGCCGCGTTCGATATGCCTACGCTACTGCGTACCACCGAGGGATACACCGGGGCAGAGATTGAACAGGCCGTCATTGACGCGATGTATCTGGCGAACGCTCAGGACAAAGAGCTCAACAATGAAGCGCTGGTGGATGCGGTCACTCGCATTACCCCGACCAGTGAAACTCGCCGAGAAGACATCAACCAGATTCGCAGTTTGCGGGATCAAGGCTTCTATCCGGCCAATAACTTCGATGTTCAAGAGCAGAATGGCTCTGGACGAAAACTCGCCATCGAGGACTAAGCGATTAACTTTGTCATGCCGGAACACGGCATGACCCCCGAAACAACTCAGGAGTGATGAGATGAGCCATATCGTAAAAGGCAAGGTGCAGGTCGCCTACAAAGACAAAGAGCTGCTGTTGAAGGCTCTGGAGGGAGTTGGCGTCGTTGTTGAAAACGAAAAGCTATACCGCGTGGGCGCTGGCTACACCTTCGAGAAATACCCGATTGTTCTGATCGACCAGAACAACAAGGAGCACCGGATTGGCTACAAGGAAAAAAACGGTGTTTGGGAGCAGTACCAGGAAAACTACGGCTCTTATGGCCGCTGGACGCAGCAGGCAAGCAGCAAGGTGCAGGATCGCTACATTGCCTTCCACTACGAGCAGCAGTTGAAAGAGGAAGGTTTCAGCGTGACGGTGAAGCAGCATCACGATGGCACTTTGGAACTGGAAGCTGAGGAAGCTGTTTGGTAATAGCGCCAAGGCAATCAGATTAGTTGAACTTAACGACGAGGTGACAAAGTGAAAAAGGTAAACATCAAGATCAAGGGCGGCAAGATTGCTGCCGATTTCACGGGGTTTCAGGGTAAGACCTGTGAAGCGCTGGAGCAGCGTATTCGCCCGGAAGAGCTCGAAGTCGAAGAAAAAGAGCTGAAACCCGAGTACCACTTCAATGCTGGTCAAACCCAGCACGAAACGGAACAGAACGAATGGTGATGAGAAGGACAGGGCGCGTCCCCCTTCTTTTGCTGGTTGGTCTCATGGTCGCAGCTCCTGCGGCCTTTGCCAGTGACTTTGTGACTGGCGTAATGGTGGGGCAAATGCTCTCAGATGACTCAGGCAGCAAGAAGGTAGAGGACACTGGCCCGGAGAGCAAAACGGTCATTGATTACCATGACGGTCAGCCAGTTGTGACCAAAGTGGAGGCCTTCAAAAGCAATAAATGGCGCAAACTGGATGGCCCTCAGGGCGGCTATTTTGTTTGCCCAGGTGAATACCGTAGCTATTCGGGAAGGCTGCGTTGTCGCGTCCATGATGACGGGCTCAATGGCTTTATGGGCGGTATGACTGATGCTCAGGAGCTACCGCTCCAAGAAGCTCTGACCAAGTTGGAAGGTAAACCCATCTCCCTGCAAACCATTGAAGTCCACGGGAACAACCTGGCAGTCAAATACCAGTTAGCACCACCAGCACAAACGCACGTCAAAACTCAGGACCTGGGGGTGGTTAAGCAAGATGGTGAAATGCAGAAGGTTGCCAGCCAACCACCAGCGCTATCCATAGAGACTGCACCAAAGAGTGAACCTCCCAAGCAGATTGGTGCTGCACAAGACACCGACCGCAATACCAGTGCGTTTCAAAGTCCGTTCGAGGAGGTAAGTGACTCCATGATCGGTCTAATGGATAGCTCTTTCGTCAAAGTCATAGCGGGGTTGATGCTGGTGTTTGGGGTTGCTAGTGGAATTATGAGGCAGAGCCCATCAGGAATTGTGATGGGGATAATGCCTGCAATTATGATCATGACCGCGCCAACGGTTATTCGTACCATGTTCGATACAGGCGCGGCCAGTACCAAGCCAGTGGAAGATAGCGGAAGCTCATTTCCTTTCTTCTTGGTGGCAATAGTGCCGGTGCTGATTTTCTTTGCCTATAGAGCTTTTATGAACAACCGGAGCGACTCCGAAATTGATGAGTTGTTAAGAGAAGCCCGACGTGCTGAAAGGGCTGAACGACCAAGCAATGAGCCTCCCTCAGTGGATGAACTCCGTGAGCGCCAGCAACAAAACCCAGAAAGAGAACCGGTGGTTGTCAGCTCATCAGCTCCGGCACCAAAGGTGCAAAAGGAAGAGCCAATCGAAGTACAGCCAGGCAAGCGCAAAATTATTTTGGATTAGTGGGGTAGGTTATGAGCAAAAAGCGCATCGTAATCAAAAATGGTGAGGTCTGCGGGTTTGCCGATGAGGTTTCCTTCAAAGGCCTTGAAGTGCAGGAATACAGTAAAACAAGGGTTTCGCGCATCGTGCCGACGAGCGGCATTCTAATGATTGCGTTCTATGTTATTCGCGGACTTTGTTCAGACGAGTCAAAGATTGCGGCATGGACTCGTGTTTGGCGTTGCCAGTGGAAGGTGCTGATCGACGGTAAAAGCTATGGACCATTCAGCAGTCGTGCGGATGCTATCTCGTTCGAGAAGGACGAGATCTACAAACAAGGCAAATTCTTTGCCGATGCCACTCACGAGGCGGCAGTATGATGACACGGGCGGCTATGGCCGCGCTGTTATCCGCGTTGGTAATAGGCCTTGTGTCTGATTTGTCCGCACAAGAGCTGGTGGTAAGCCAGGTGGCTATAGACAAGTCCACTGAGGTGGAGAAAGAAGCTACCTTCCACAACCGCAAGTGGGTGTTAAGGACGGGGCAGGTTAGTGGATTCTTCATCTGCCAAGGAGATAACAAAGACATTTACTACCGGCATGACAGGGTGGGCGCTCACTGCCAGAAGACATCGACTGGGTGGCGCAATGTACTGGGTCTCAGGGACGATGTTCCGGAAGTTGAGCTGAGCGTGTACCTGGGGACCGTTGAAGGTGTCCCCGTGAAAGTCCTTCATCAGGAAGTGGATGGTTACGATCTGAAAGTGCAGTACAAGGTTGCACGTAAAGGGTCAGCAAATGAGTGAGAGTGTGCGTCGGTCAACGCCGATGGTAAAGATTAAAATCCTGCCGAGTTTCGTAGGGGTTCCCTTCCCGTCGGTGCTACTTATCGTTGCGGGGCTCCTTAATGGCCCTTTGTGGGGCTTTGCCGCATTCGTCTTTCATATCGTCATCAAGCGGTACATCTACAGAGAATACCGGAGGTTGCCATATCCGATGCCAACCGGCTCAAGGCCTATGGATGAGTTGAGCGAGCTCCTTGTAAAGGGGATACCGGAGGAATTTTTCCGGCGGCTTGACGCAGCTTGCAGCTCTGATGCGTCAGTACAAATAACCTGCCCAAAGAAATACCGGCTGCTCAAAATGTCGTTGAATCGCTATGCCAACCGCGCTGGTTGTTACCCGCAGTTCCGGGAGGGGGATGAAATAGCGATTGAGGTAACAGAGCAGAGACCAAGAAAAGCAGGAGCAGGGAAGGGCTTTCCAAGTATTCAAGTTCTGAAAGCGTCAGAGGGTGTTCTGAGTGAACCGGAGCAGCCTATCGAAATTCAGAAAGATAAGCGCAAGATTATCTTGGATTGAGGTGGGTTGGAATGCGGTCATTTTTATACAGAATATTGCTTCTTTGCTTCGTCATTATCGTCCAGATAGGGCTAATCGCCATTGATGCGAGCCCGTTGGTTGTTGCTATGTTCCTCTCGCTAACAGCTTTAGTCGCTGGGGTCTGGATGGCGTACCTTCATTCCCGATTTTTGATGGCGGTGACTCCAGTAGTTATCTCTGTGCTAATGGCGACCCTCGCCATGAAAATGTTTGAGCCGAGACTCTTTGTTTCTGCCAGCGAAAAAGGCTGGTTCCCTTTGTCATTGTTCGTCTCGATACCGTTTTACTTCTACTTGAGTTACTTGCTTGAGATAGAGGAGAAGAGACGTACATTCCGGGCCAATGTGATTGGGTTTTTGCGTGGAGTTTCGGAAGAGATCCGTCGTTCAACCAGAGAGCATAGAGATCAAGGTGAGATAAGACACGGTGGAACAGAGCTGGGGAGTATTGACGAACTACAAAGGGGCGAGGCCAAAGAGCCAGAAGTCATCAGCTCTACATCGGACCAGAAAGAACAAGGCACTCCCAAGCGAGACAAGAGAAAAATCATTCTGGACTGAACATGGAACAAATCAGAAAAGGCTTAACCCTCGAATACGCAAAAGAGAAGCGTGAGAAGCTCTTGGCGGAGCTCAAATCAGATGAACACTACAGCCAGACTGAAACAGTAGCCTATGGGCACCACGACCCGCTCAGCGTTCCTGTGGCAGCCTGCGATAGTTGTCATGGCCGGGCGCAAATGCAGAAGGTTATAGGTCCTCCTGTGCGCTGGAATATGGTCTGCCTGGGTTGTGGGAAGGCGATCCAACAAATCCAGAAACGACCGTGGCAAGCAGCAATGGCGTGGAACCAAATTAACTTGGGAACACAGGACTACAGACAACTGCCCCTCTTTGGACTTGGGAGTCTGTCTCCTGAATCAGCAAGACAGAGAATGGTGGGAATACGCAGGAACCTGGAGCTGAGAAAGAGCCTCGCCGGTATCGAGAGGACGATAGCCCACAAGGAAGGTCAACGCCCACCAGGGAAAGAGTACCAGCAACGACTGGAAGCATATCTGCAATGGGCCATGCTGGCGCTGAGGTTGCTCAAAGTCAAAGCAAGTTAGTGGTGAGAAGGAAGAGAGAACCCGGTACTGTAAAGCGCCGGGTTTTTTATGCCGCCCTGTTTACAGTATCAAAAAGTGATGCTATAAAGTGAGCAAGTCACAAGGAGAACCAACGAATGGCTGTTATCAACTCACTCCGCGCTCTCAAAGGCGTAACCGCCCCCGAAGAACTGAAAAAAGGGGATGGATTCACTATCTCTCCTCAGCTTCTGCTGGAGGAAGAAGGGTTTAACACCCGTGGCGCTTTCTGCGAGGACTACTACGAGCGCCCGGACATCAAAGCTGGTATTCGAGTGCTGGCCGATGCTTACAAGCGTGGCGACTATGTTCCGCCGATCATCGTCAAAGTTATCGACGGAAAGGTGTATGTCCGTGAAGGTCATCGCCGTCGCCGCGCCATCCTGCTTGCTATAGAGGAAGGTGCCGACATCCAGTTCGTGCAGGTCGTAGAGCACAAGGGCGATGAAGCCGAACAGAGCCTTCTGATCGCCACCAGCAACGATGGGCTCCCTCTTTCTCCACTTGAGCGAGCCGTGATCTACGCTCGGCTTGCAAACTGGGGGTGGAGCGACCAGATGATTGCCCAACGTGTTGGCCGCTCGGCTGAGCACGTTCGTATCGCCCGTGCCCTTTTGGAGATGCCTCTGGAACTGAAACGGATGATTCAGGAAGGCTCTGTGGCTGCCACCTACGCTCAGGAGCTCTACAACGAGCACGGCACCAACGCTGTTGAGATCCTGAAAAAGGCGCAGGAAGAACAGGCCAGTGGCAATGACGGCAAGAAGGCCCCGAAAAAACTGACCAAAAAGTCTGTCGAGAAAGGTCCCCGCCTGGGCAAAAAGGTGGTTGAAGCCATGCACCGAGGCGTGAGCTCTATTACCAGTCGTCTGGACAACATCAAGCCGAACGATGACGGTGAAACGTTCACCCTTACCCTGAGCCGGGAAGATGTTGATGCGTTTCAGGAGCTGAAAGCCAAGCTGGCGGAGCTGGAGCCCAAAACTGACGAGTCCAATGAAGACCAGCAAGAGCTGGATTTGGCGGGTAATCAGTAATGGGGCGCTGTACTGTTGAGGATGCCATCCAGTTGCTGGAAGGGGGAACCATTGTTGCGGTCGTACCGGCGTCATCCGGACCAGATACGCTGGTGGTTTCCTCTATCAGGCTTGAATCCGGACTGACAGTACAGTTTTCCCCTCCAGCGGCAGCCAGTGTCAGTGTTCAGCTCGCGGAGCTCGATGATGAACAGTGACAAGAAATCGTCTGAACTAGCCAGACTGAGGCGTCAGCATCAGCTAGTTTGCTCTGTCATCGCAGCCTTGCTCATCTGTGCAGGTATATATGGGACCGTTGCACGTTTGGGCTTCATCCTGATGGCGCCATTGTTTGTTATCGCCTTAGGTGTGTTAGTCGATGCGTTCCTGCCAAGGGTAAGTTGGTTCTTCTGTGTGCGGGACGTGAGAGACATATTTGGGTGGAGAAAACGATAGTGGCGAAGTTGAAGGTTTATGGCGGGATCACTTATGGGGCCGAGGGGCAGTTCAGAACTGTCGTTGCGGCCACAAGTAAGAGCAAGGCTGCTTCAATTCTGAATATCACGATTTACCAGATGAATAGCTGGTGGACGGAGACTTTTAACAAGTACGAGGTCGAGGCGGCGATGTCTGAGCCGGGGGCTATTTTTTCAAAGCCTCTCGATGGCAGAGACCCATTTGTAAAGCAGGAAGGATAATTGTGAGAAGTGTTTTTGTATGGTTGAAGGCCGGGGCAATACTGGCTTTCCTATTCTTCGGTATTGCTGGTGCTGTCAACCGGGTCTATTGGGTTAACAGCCAAGGTTTGAGCCAGGGGTCGATGTCATCCACATTGGTTAAAGAAAAGTTTGGCCTAGACCTTGGTGCAATGTGCCGTTATGACAAACCCCAGCATGTCGAGTTCAAAGTCCTTCCTGATCAGACAATCCAGTTCCGCTGCTCATGGTTTGAAGGTGGCGGATTAACCTGGTGGCCTTTCTACACCGAGCATGATGTAAAGAGCGCCGAGGCGACCTCTGTGCTCAATGACATATTCCAGGGTACGGAGGGGCATGATGAGTAGCCAGCTAGAACTCTTTCATGTCCAAGAGGCGTATGCCAAGGCCGATAAGCCGTTATCGAATGAGGAGCTCTACGATTCGGTGGCAGAGCTCGCTGGAATCCCGAAAAGCGCTCTGAATGAACAAAGTGAAATTGGCAAGGCAAAGGTCAAGCGGAGCAAGCTGAAAAGACAGATACGCTGGTATCAGCAAACCCTCAAGTCGATGAACCTTCTCCAGAAGGTGGACGGCGAGCGGGGTGTCTGGGAGCTCTCAAGCAAAACCAAGAAGGGCCTGCATGAAGCGCTAGGTGGCGTTCGACTGGTCGCTTATTCAACAAATCTTGGGCTGGCGGTGTGGTCAAACAACAAGAGCTTTTTCTCTGACCTCGATGAGCCGGTGCATCTGTGTGTGACATCTCCGCCGTTCCCGCTCCGTATACAGCGTGGCTATGGAAACGTTGATGAAGCCAAATGGGTGGATTTCATTACTCAGGCACTCGAACCGATAGTCAAGAACCTGGTGCCAGGAGGAAGCGTTGTCCTGAATGTCAGCAATGACATATTCGAGGCCAAGAGCCCCTCCAGATCTCTCTACGTTGAGCGAATGGTGCTGGCGCTCCATGATCGGCTTGGGCTCTCTCTCATGGATAGATGGCCGTGGATCAACCTGTCAAAACCACCAAGTCCGACCCACTGGGCTTGTGTGAACCGTTACCAGTTGTGTGCCGGGTGGGAGCCTGTTTATTGGTTCACCAACGACCCTGACAGGGTGCGTTCTGACAACAGAAGGGTCCTGATCCCTCATACAGAGAAACATCAGAAGCTGATGGCCCAAGGCGGTGATAACAGAGTGGTCAGTTATGGTGACGGGGCATATCGACTGAGAGGGAACGCATTCTCTAACGTCACGGAAGGACGGATACCGAAAAACGTTATCCAGCGCGGCCACCGTTGTGCGGATACTCTGGAGCTTCGGAGAATCGCTAGAGAACTGGGGTTGCCACCGCACCCGGCAATGTTCCCAACAGACATACCTGAAATGGCTATCCGCTTTCTGACGGAAGAGGGCGACCTTGTTGTTGATCCGTTCAGTGGGTCGAATAAGAGCGGGTTGGCCGCAGAAAGGAATAACCGGCGCTGGATCGCCTGTGACATCATTCTTGAGTACATTCGCACCCAGGCGGAAATGTTCACCGGCTTTGATGGATTTTGGATGAACCCGGCCATAGCAGCAGTGGGCGGGGGAGCGTTGAATTAAGAGAACAATGCCCATGAATTTAAGTATTATCGCAAGAGTCTTGCGCCAATTGGCAATTATTTTTGTCCTCTCCGTGCTTCTTGTGGCCGGATATATCTACTATGCCGGTAAACAACATCAGCAGGCAGCAATCAACTTTTGGGGTGAGCAATACCAGCCTGATGCCATCTCGACGCAAATTGATTGGGGGTTTATCGGTAATTGGGTTATTCCTCGCGGGGGGCCAATTATTTCTCCGGGCATTGCTGGAGTGTGTCCCAATACACCACTTCCCGTTGTGCCTCTTAAAACTGGTCCTGATGGCCGGGGTTATGTTCTCTGTGGCATTGGAAGTGAGGCTGTCGCTACCAGCTTTGATGTCAATGACATCCAGGATGAAGAGATACGAAACACATTAAAAACGATGTTTGAGGAAGAATTTGAAAAAACTGTTAAGGGGGATAAATGGACACTCAAGAACTGAACCACATGATAGCTGAGGCCTACAGCCGGGATTTGCAAAAGCCTGAGCTGGTATCGTTCAAAGAGGTGAGTCGCTGGGGGCGTAAGTACGGTTTCCCCGTCGTATGCACTCTGGCCGATGAAAGTGAAGAAAAGCAGATTCACTGGGCTGCCAGTTTGCTCATTCAAGTAGCCGGTACTTGGCCGCGAGAAGATATGCCGGAATTGCTCACACCGGAACGGGGCTCCGCGCTGTTCAACGATGCGATGCAGTTATTGGCGAATGGGCTTGGAGCAGCAAATCAATTGCGCTGACAGCACAAACCTTGTCAATAAGCGGCCTTCATGGCCGTTTTTTTGTTTAAAGTTTGTTTTAACAGAACCATAATTAGATATTGCAGTATCATTTTATGATCGCTACAATCTTTCACATGTGAAAGTTTGGGGGTGGTCTTGATCACCTGCGAGAAACCAAAATAGAGGTGGGTATGGCAAAAGTAATCAGCTTCGCCAACCAGAAAGGCGGAGTGGGTAAGAGTACCCTCTGTATCCAGCAGGCCTTTTATCTGGCGTTACAGAAGAAAAAGAAAGTGCTGGTCTTGGATATGGATGGTCAGGGGAACACGTCCTCTCGACTGGCCCCCAGACGAGAGCTTGAGGATGGTGACTACGAGCCCATCCTCACTGGAACCAAAACCGCAGAGCTGTTCGCTTACGAGCTGGACGGCATTGAGGTCATGCACTGCCCTTGCGGTGCAGACCTCATTCATACGCCGAAGAATGACCCGGATCTGTTTGAGATGGAGGCTGTGCCTCTTGACCAAGCCATGAATCCGGCTCGCCATTTGGCTGAGCTGTTTGAGAACTACGACTACGTGCTGATTGATTGTCCGCCTAGCCTCGGCAGAAAGCTGGTGGCAGCGTTGGTGATGTCTACCCATGTGGCATGTCCGGTAAAGCTCTCTGGCTTCGCTGTGGACGGCGTAGAAGGTCTCCTGAACACGATTATTGGTGTGCGCGAGGCATACAACCAAAATTTGGAGATCCTGGGCATCGTGATCAACGACATGGACCGCTCTGTCAATCACGACAAAGCCCTCAAGTCGCTGGAGAACACAGTTCCGGATCTGCTGTTTGAGAACAAAATTATGCACCGGCCTCCGCTCGATACGGCGACGACTGATGGCATCCCTGTCTGGGAGCTTCGCTATGGACATGTCGCGGCCAAAGAGGTTGAGGCGGTGTTGGAAGAACTATTAGAGAAGGTGGGCTAAGCGATGGCATTGAACAATTTAAAAGGCCTGTCCGAACTTGCTAAAGCCGCCAAAGGCAAGAAAGGCAAAGAGGTTCTTACCGTACCTGTTGACGACGTTGTATCCAAGGTCCAGGTTCGTAAGCGCTTCCGTAACATTGAAGAGCTGGCGGCAACCTTGCTGACCGAAGGGCAGCAATCTCCGATCATCGTGTTCCCGAAGAATGAAGAAGGCAAGTTCGTCATCCAAAAAGGGGAGCGGCGTTGGAGAGCGTGTAAACACGCTGGTATCGAGACCATTGACCTGGTGGTGAATGATAAGGTCCAGAACAATTTGGACGAGACTGCTGGTGAGCTGATCGAAAACATCCAGCGGGATGACTTGACTCCGGTAGAGATTGCCGAGGCGTTAAACCTGTTTATTGAAGAAGGTTGGAAGCAAAAGGATATTGCTGATCGGCTCGGTAAGAATATCACTTTCGTATCTACGCATCTGTCGTTGCTCAAGCTACCTGACTGTGTGCGTGAGTTATACGATAATGAAGTATGTTCTGATACAGAGACCTTGAATAACCTTCGTCTCTTGTTCGATCTGAATGAAGAAAGATGTCGCGCCGTCTGCGCGGTGGCTATGTCTGACGGGATTACTCGTAAACAAAGCCGTGAGCTGCTGAATGATGCCAAACGTATCAAAGACGAAATGGAAAAAGGCCCACTGACTGGCTCCCACCAGAATGATGAGCTTGGCGCTGGCAACACCGACGAGCAATCCCTCAACTCGGGTGGGGATGGTACGTCGGAACAAACCGGGAATGACGACCTGAACCTTGCCCAGGAGGAACTGGAAGGGGGTAAAAATTCCAATGGTCAGGACGATGATGACGAAGACCCTTTGCGTGATGAAGAGGGTGAGCACAAAGATCCTGTCAAGCAGCCAGATAACAGCGGCAAGGACAAAGATGAAGAAGGCGGTGATGCTCTTCCTCCTCTGCCGAAGGACAAGGAATGGAAGAACGTCCGGGCTGACAGTTTGATTTTTGCTGTCAACGTTAACCTGGATGGCGAGACCAAACGTGGAGTCATCATGACCGACCGTGTTGCTCTGGTTCCGTCTACTGTCTGGGTTAAAACGCTCGATGGCGAAGGCAAGGAAAAGCATGTTCATGTGCCTGTGTCAGACATTGAACTCCTGAGTGTCGAAGGCTAATAAAGGAGGCCCAGCCAAAGAGGTTGGGCCTGTCAAGAACAGGTGAATATGAAGATCTCACAGGACATGAAAAGAAAATTTGCTTTGGTGAATGCCCTGTCTAAAACGGAGAAGCCAAGTCTCCAAGACCTTCACAAGGCAACAAATATTCCTGAATCAACGATCAAGAGACAGTTGTCTGCCCTGCGTGATGAGTTCGGAATGAATATCTTGTTCGTCAGGGAGTCTACCGGCGAACGAGGTGCCACCGGCTACTACATGCTGACAGACTGGGGGATCTTAGACAGGTCTTCGTTCTTGAACCGGTACGGAAAACTGTAAGGTGCCATAGAGCAGCGCATTGAATGCAAAACCCGCCAATCGGCGGGTTTTTTTATGCTGCCACGGTAGCGGCGGTTGCTGGAGGTTTTTCGGCGTAGTAGGCGATGTTCTTGGTTCGTCTGCTAAGGGTGTCTATGCCGACGATACTCAGCGTTTTGGGAGTGGTATTGCGGGACTCGAAATAATGGAATAGCTGGATCATGCAGCACTTCACCATCAACGGATCGATGTCTTCCAGGTAGATTGAGGCTTCTCTCAATGCTTCGGGACCGTGGTTCTCGATCAGGTTTTCCATCCAGTGAATGGCGTTGATGCCAGAACCACAGCAGGGCTCATAAAAGTCTGCCGAAGACTGTGAGCCAACAATGAGTGACATCAAGCGGCCAATCTCTGGAGGAGTGGGGAAGTAATTGGTGCCCTTCTTGTGGAAGCCAGACATGCTTAGGACGTAACCCAAAACATCGCTGGTGGGGTCGCGCTTAATGGCGGCAGACAGGACGTGAGAGAGCTCGAAGGCGACCGGCTGAAGTTCTTCCGGGATCTCCTCCTTGGCTGGGTATAGGCCAGTCTGCAAGTATGCCCACTGGTCAATAAAGGCCTCAACAAACCGAGATGTGCCCATTCTGTATCGGGACTGCTCGATGAGAGATAAAGCCTTGGATGTAAGTTGCTGTGTTTCTGGTGACATAAGCGCTCCAGTTTGTTCTGACGAAACATTCAAGAGGTAGAAACGAAGAACCCCGCCGAAGCGAGGTTCTTTGCTTTCCTGCCTGATCGCCTTAATGCCGAAGCAAAGACGTCTTGATAAAGTCGGGGCAACCGGACATTTCCCGGTCGATGAAGTCCTGACGTTTCGCCAGCGGCCATTTCATGAACGCCGCGAGCGGGATGCGCTTATTCGTGTTAGTATTGCCTTGCAGCATAACAAAGCTCCTTAATTGCTTGATTGTGTTGTAAGGGCTGCAACGAAGGTCGAAGAGCGATGCGGCCCTTATTTATGATTATTACAGCATCATAAAATAATATCAAGAGACAATAAAACGATACCAAGAAACAAAACTTTCACATGTGAAAGTCTCCCCGCTGTCCACCTCGCACACTCCAAACGCCCAAACGCCCAAATAACTTGTCTATCTGCCCAAAATGGGCGCGTAAGCGTCCGATAGAAAGTAATTGTTAGTGAGATATTGACTACACGGAATATGGCTATATCATAGAATCATAAAATGATGCTGTAAAAGTGATATGTATGCCAAAGCAAGCAAATCATCTCCGTTTGAAGAAACCTTGCGCCAACTGTCCATTCCGGAAGGAGGGCGCTATCGAGCTGGCCCCTGGGCGATTAGAAGGCATCATCAACGACATCGTTGAAAACGACATGACGACGTTTCATTGCCACAAGACCGTGCACTCAAAGTCAGGTGGTGAATGGGATGAAGAGGGTAACTATGCACCTTCGGGACAAGAGTCGATGTGTGCCGGTGCTGCGGCTTACTTGATGAAAATAGGCAGGCCGACAGTGGCTATGCGAATTGCCTTTGCGTTTGGTGATGCAAAGGTGTCCGACTGGGACGAAGCTCAAGAGCTGGTTGTCGAGCCTTTGGTACAAGGGGACCGAAATGAGTAAGCGATATGCGGTAGTGCCGCATCCGAAACTGAAACGAGAGTACAAAGGTCGGCTGGTCAGAACTACTCGGGTACTAAAAAACGGCTGGGGGTTGATCCCTCTAGGGGCTGTGGCAACGGTCACGCATCAGTCTCCCAAGGGATCAGAACTGACCTTTGAACCATGCGACTGCTGCGGCCTGAAAGCCATTATCAGTCATGTAAGCATGGACTCCATTGAATTTATCGAACCGATTACTGAGGAAGAAGATGGACGAGAACAAGCTCAACATTGAAACGGTCGATGGGCACAACGAGCTGGTAGTCAGCTTTTTGTCCAGAATGGTAAGCCTGAGTGACGAGGAAAAGCAGACAGTATTGTCCTGCCTTCCGGACACCGGCAAACAAACAATCACCCAGCTCTATGAGGCGCTGCGTTCTCAAGGGCACCAGGATCTTGCAGAGAAAGTCGAACCATACCTCCAGCAGGGGGTGTTTGGGCCGATCTTCGATAACGCCAAGTCCAAGGTGTTCGTTCGGGACGAAGCGCCTTTTTTCCTCATGGATGAAAATCCTTTGAACTGGGATGACGCTAAAGCATTCAATCGCCTACGTATGAGTACGACCTGTGTTCTTGGCCGTGGCGGCTGGACTATCGGTGAGCGCTTTGATGACCGCTTTGATACCGAGGTGGGCGGAACACAGCTTATCGTCACTCAGTCACTCAACGAAAAAGGTGAGATTGAAGGAGGACTTCCTACCTCGATGTCGCTGAATGACTTTGCTGAGTTCCCTAAACAGCCAAGGCCTCCTCAAATAGTCGATTACCAGGAAGACAAGCGATACACGCTTGAGGAAGCGGAAGCTATCCCTGAGCTCGCACCAGTGGTTCAGCGTCTGAAAGAGCGCATCGAAGAGTATGAGGAGAGAAGAGCCCATGATTGACCTGACATGCCGCCTTTGTGCTGGTTCCGGTGTTTATGACTTTTCCCCTTCCAAAGAAACCTGCGGTATGTGCCAAGGGCATGGGAAATTTGTTGACGCCAAAGCAATGCTGGTGGCTGCCATCGAGCTGGCAAAGAAGCAACGCGAGCCTGTCATTGAAGTGGTAATGGGGTTGGTGCTCCAGGGTGTGGATGTTAGAGGGAAGGAGCCTGGAGAGCGGTTCAAGGCTGCTCAGGCCTTTAACGCCCCAGGGCACAACCTATTACGATACGGGTGGGATGCTTGGGAGCTCTATGCCCTCCATGAGGGTGTAAGTCCAGAACTTGCATCGCTTGGCCGAAGTGTGATGCGCGAGTGGCATAGCCATTCATGGGGCCGGTTCAGTGGAGAGGTAGGCTTTAACGCCGCCGAGATCATGATCAAACAGGCCAAAGACAACCCAGAAAAAGCAGAAGAGCGCTGGGCGTTCCTGCTTAGTGAAGAATGGATGGTGGAGTAATTGTCGTGACAGAACAAACCAATAAGAAATTGATGCTGGATGAGTCTCCAGATATGCCCCTGCAATTCAAGTGGAGAAAGTTTGGTGGTGCGATTTTTACTGCCACGCAAACAATGGAGCACGTCAAGGAAGGACGTAAGCTCGGGCCGACTCCAGCAGGGATGCTACCTCAAGAAGTGTGGCTGAACCGCCTGATCGCTATGGAAGAAACCCTGCCACGAGGGAAGTTTTTTGACAGATTCCGCCGCCGCGACAAAAACGAGCAGTATGACTTGGCCGCCGATCATCTCCGTCTTGTCGGACAGAAAAAGCGATAGGGGGATAGATGAAAGCCCAGGCATACCCACCATCAGTCATTCGTAAAGGCGCTGTGTTGTACGCAGCCCTTTATTACATCTCTGATGATGATAAAGCAAAGGTCGAGGTTACAGAGTGGATAGTTCGCTCTATTCAGAAACGACGCAACTCAACCAGCGATCAACGCTATGTCAATCTTGCCCAAAAGTTAGATGGGATTACGTGGGGGAAAAGGTCACGGAAGAATGGGGACTTTGGTTGGTTGCCATCTATACCGAGCTGGTGCTTGAAGCAGTTCCGGGAAGGTGGCGAATTGCCTTTTGGCGTTTATACGACGCGACTGGCCGCTCTCAAGTTTGCGAAAGTCAGCTTGCAGGAAGAGGTCCAATATTGCGAGGCCGAGCTGAAAAAGGCTCAGACAGAAGAGGATACTCAGGAACTCCAAGAGGAGCTGGCGGAGAACCAGAGACTTCTGAAAGCTGCTGGAGCAATGGTGAAGCGCGAGCAAAACAAGAAGAAAAGAGGTTGACCAATGTTACCGATCGTCTCCCCCTCCGTAGTAACCAAACAACTTGCGTTCAATCGAGTAGGCGATAAACGCAAGGTTAGGGTTTCGTCCAACTTTTTGGATGTTATGGGGTTCAAGCCAGGTATGGGCATCGCCGTTGAGCCAGGGGAGGGGATGGGCGGTTTTTCGGTGATCCCAGCGACCGATGAACTACAGACACACCAGGTTTATCAGCGCCGGTATCAACCAAAGAGTCGCTCCAACAACCCGCTGGAAACCGTTATTGAGTTTTCTGGACAAGGGCTCATAGATAAGTGCTTCCCTCGCTATACAGAGCGTTTCCACGTCGAAATGCGAAAAGGTCGAGTAGTCTTCACTCCCGTCGCAAACAGAGCCTTTGCCATTGCTGATCGGTTCAGAAAAACCAGCCCTTTCCGTGCCTTTGTGGCATTGACTGGCGGGGTAGACATTCATGTTATGGAATCGCTTGGCTGGAAGGCTGAGATTGTTTTGGAACATCGTCCAGTTGAAGCCAGAGACAGAGCATCCGGGCGGAACCTGAGTGAAGTACATGCGCTCAATACGCTGGTGAACAGCTCCCCGCGTATCCTGCTGAATGAAGACATTCATCACCTGGAGCTGGATCGCCTTGGAGCCTTGCTGGCGGAGTGCCCACCAATTGGTTTGGCCCATTACTCGTTGGGGTGTGATGACCACTCAAACGCCAAAAGTCCAAGGGACAAAGAGCGTTCTCTTGAAGATCTCTCCACCATGCTCGACATGGTTTACCCGGCACTAAAACAGATCGAGGTCGTGAACCCTGCCGTCGTGCTGGTGGAAAACGTCCCGAACTTCAAAGCATCCGGAGCCGGGGCGATGATGGGAACGACACTGCGGCGGATGGGGTACTTCCTCACTGAGATGGTCTTGAACGGTCTGGATTTCGGCGCGTACCAGGGGCGAGAACGCTATTACATGGTGGCGTCGGTCTTCCCTGGGTTCGTTCCACCGAAACCTGAGCAGAGAGCTGGTGGACGATTGTGGCCGGTGATCGAGAAGCACCTCGGGGATTGTGCAGACGTCACAGCGTTGAAGTCAATTCAGGCCAGAGAGTCAACTTCTCGCAGGATGCCTGCGTTCTTGACGAGAGAAAGCACCAGTTGCCCGACCATCCTCAAGTCTCAGGATCGTGGGGTAAAGGATGCAGTGTACATCCAAGACGGTGGCCGCATTTACAAGCCATCGGTCGATCTGGTTCAGGAGTTGATGTCGATACCTGATAGCTTTGATATTTCGTGGATGGCAAAAGAACAAGCGACAGAAACACTTGGGCAGAGTGTGGATTACAGATTGCATTCAGCGGTCATGGCCGCAGTTCGGGATCACCTGAATGTGAATTGCGGTCGCCATACCGTGGTGCAGCACGGTATCAGAAGTAAGGAAGGTAAATAATGGGGCACTGTTGCAAAGTTAGCGATGAGGCAGCCTTTTGTCTTATTCAAAGGCCTTACATTTCAAAAACTCTGCTTACCAGGCGCATTTCGCCCAGGGGAT
>NZ_MDGW01000331.1:0-1433 GCF_001712525.1 Shigella sp. FC1661 | reverse complement strand
TCCGACGCCATTCATGGCCATATCAATGATTTTCTGGTGCGTACCGGGCTGAGAGGCGGTGTAAGTGAACTGTAGTTGCCATGTTTTACGGCAATGAGAACAGAGATAGCGCTGATGTCCGGCAGTGCTTTTGCCGTTACGCACCACCCCGTCAGTAGCTGAACAGGAGGGACAGCTGATAGAAACAGAAGCCACTGGAGCACCTCAAAAACACCATCATACACTAAATCAGTAAGTTGGCAGCATCACCTAGCGGGTGCACGGTTTTATCAAAAGATAAATACCGGAAAATTCCCGCTTACCTATGCTCACAATCAGTCGACTAAAAATGTTTTTGTGAGCGGTAGTAAAGTCCTAAAACTTTAACCTGCCGTTAATGTCAACCTTGCGTAATGCACAATTACGTAAACAATTAAAATTATAAATACAGGAGTCCGGCGTGGAAAAAGAAAATATCACCATCGATCCGCGTTCTTCATTTACTCCATCTTCGTCGGCAGATATTCCCGTGCCACCAGATGGATTAGTTCAACGCAGTACCCGAATTAAACGCATTCAAACCACCGCCATGTTGTTATTATTTTTTGCGGCGGTAATCAATTATCTCGACCGCAGTTCGCTGTCGGTAGCAAATTTAACGATTCGTGAAGAATTGGGATTAAGTGCCACCGAAATCGGCGCTTTGCTCTCCGTGTTTTCACTCGCTTACGGGATTGCGCAACTTCCTTGCGGCCCACTATTGGATCGTAAAGGCCCACGCCTGATGCTGGGACTGGGGATGTTCTTCTGGTCACTGTTCCAGGCAATGTCTGGCATGGTGCACAACTTTACGCAGTTCGTGTTGGTGCGTATCGGTATGGGGATTGGTGAAGCGCCGATGAACCCATGCGGTGTAAAAGTCATTAACGACTGGGGTAATGACTCCAACTTACTGATAGTGTTTTATGTTCAGATAATGCCCGATGACCTTGTCATGCAGCTCCACCGATTTTGAGAACGACAGTGACTTCCGTCCCAGCCTTGCCAGATGTTGTCTCAGATTCAGATTATGTCGCTCAATGCGCTGAGTGTAACGCTTGCTGATAACGTGCAGCTTTCCCTTCAGGCGTGATTCATACAGCGGCCAGCCATCCGTCATCCATACCACGACCTCAAAGGCCGACAGCAGGCTCAGAAGACGTGCGCCACAACCGTCCTCCGTATCCTGTCATACGCGTAAAACAGCCAGCGCTGACGTGATTTAGCACCGACGTAGCCCCACTGTTCGTCCATTTCAGCGCAGACAATCACATCACTGCCCGGTTGTATGCGCGAGGTTACCGACTGCGGCCTGAGTTTTTTAAGTGACGTAAAACCGTGTTGAGGCCAACGCCCATAATGCGTGCACTGGCGCGACATCCGACGCCATTCATGGCCATATCAATGATTTTCTG
>NZ_MDGW01000330.1:0-1434 GCF_001712525.1 Shigella sp. FC1661 | reverse complement strand
CTGGCCGATAAACCGGGTCGGCGAACTGCTCCCCTGGCGCGTAGCACTGCCGACTGAATAACACATCCCCGTCAATACGGTTCTTGCTGCACGCTTACACCAATCTTATCCGACAGCGCGCCAATGAGTGGTTGAATAAGCATGAATACAAACAATGCGGCAGTCATAATGCCACTCGCCACGTTGGCATGCATCCCCGCAGTATTTACCAGATACTTCTGCATATAAGTGGTGAAGGTATAGAAACAAAGGGAGCCCGCAGCGGTAAAACCGAGAACCATGATGAATGCACGGCGATTGCGCCATAATCCTTTCAGAGATCCAGCTTCTTTTAAAGCGCGCGTTTCTTGTTGCGAAGTTTCATCTAATTGACGACGTAACCACAACGCCACAACAGCTAACACAGCTCCTAACGCGAAAGGAATACGCCATCCCCACTCTCTGAGTGCAGCGTCTTCCATGGTGTGTTGTAAAACCACGACAACCAGTAGGGCTAGCAGTTGTCCGCCGATCAACGTCACATACTGAAATGATGCGTAAAAACCTTTGCGCCCTTCAACGGCAACTTCACTCATATAGGTGGCGCTGGTGCCATATTCTCCGCCAACGGATAATCCCTGAAATAAACGCGCGAGAAGCAATAATGCCGGAGCCCACGTACCTATAGTTTCATAACCTGGGAGGCAGGCGATAACCAGCGATCCGAAACACATCATACACACCGATAACAGCATCGATTTTTTGCGACCATGTTTATCGGCTATGCGGCCAAATAGCCAACCGCCTATTGGGCGCATCAGGAATCCCGCAGCAAAAACACCTGCTGTTTGTAGTAGTTGAGTCGTCGTGTTCCCGGAAGGGAAGAAAATGTGGGCGAAGTAGAGTGAACAGAACGAGTAGACATAGAAATCGAACCACTCGACCAGATTACCTGAAGAGGCCCCCACAATCGCCCAAATGCGGCGACGAGTATCACTACTTGTCAGTTTGCTGTCTGCCGTTACAGTACTTTCAGCCATGCCATTATGTCTCCTGCCGTAATCCGATGCTTTTGTTGGTCGCTTTTGTTTATTTCTTTTGGTAAAGAAAATGTTATACATTTGTTGCGTATTATTATGCAACATTAACCATGAATTTAGTTAGCAGGAAAATGGTTATTGAGGAGCTTAAGGATAAATTTCTGGTAAGGAGGACACGTATGGAAGTAGGCAAGTTGGGGAAACCGCATCCGTTGCTGAATCTGGCATATGTGGGAGTATAAGACGCGCAGCGTCGCATCAGGCATTTTTTCTGCGCCAATGCAAAAAGGCCATCCTGACGGATGGCCTTTCGCTTAATTTGATGCCTGGCAGTTCCCTACTCTCGCATGGGGAGACCCCACACTACCATCGGCGCTACGGCGTTTCACTTCTGAGTTCGGCATGGGGTCAGGTG
>NZ_MDGW01000329.1:0-1454 GCF_001712525.1 Shigella sp. FC1661 | reverse complement strand
TAAGGCAGTATGACTTTCCGTGAGACAGATGCTGGCCAACGTGGGATATTTAACGCGGGTTAACATCGTTGTCAGAGCCGCATGGGTGAGCTGTTGCTACACCCCGGTATTTCCACCACGGAGGCCAGCATGAACAACAATAACACATTGTACGTCGGGTTAGATGTTCACAAAGAATCGATTACTGTCGCTTATGCTATCAATTCAGAACCTGTTGAACTGATGGGTAAAATTGGCACATCACCTACTGATATTCAGAATCTTTGTAAACGTCTCAGGTCAAAGTCATCGCAGGTCAGTATCGTTTATGAAGCGGGGCCCTGTGGTTATGGACTTTATCGTCGGCTGGTGAAATCCGGTTTTGACTGCATGGTCTGCGCCCCCTCACTTATCCCGAAAAAACCGGGGGAGCGGGTTAAAACCGATCGCCGTGATGCCATCAGACTTGTGCGTTCACTGCGTGCAGGAGATCTTTCTGCTGTCTACGTACCCGGCATTGAAGATGAGGCATTCCGGGATTTGGCCCGGGCATGGGCATCTGCCCGCGATGATTTACGGCATGCAAGGCAACGTCTGAAATCGTTTCTTCTGGTTCATGGGGTCCATTATGTCGGGCGAGCAGATTGGGGCCCTGCACACCGACGCTGGCTCAGCAAATACTCATTCGAAAGTCCCTGGCGACAATTAGCTTTTGACGAACACCGTCGTACAATAGAAGACCGGCAGGCACAATGTGAACGGCTGGAATCCGCCCTGAAGGAGGCCGTTACCGAATGGAGGCTGTATCCGGTAGTAGAGGCGCTGCAAGCCATGCGAGGGATTCAGTTTATTACTGCGGTTGGATTAATTTCTGAACTGGGTGATCTGACCCGTTTTGAACATCCACGACAACTGATGTCATGGTTTGGTATCACGCCATCAGAATATTCATCGGGTGGAAGCAGACATCAGGGCAGCATTACCAAAGCCGGAAACAGCTATGCCAGAAAGCTATTGGTCGAGGCAGCGTGGAGTTACCGTCATCCGGCACGCATCAGTCCGGCAATACAAAAAAGGCAGGAAAATTTACCCCGCCCCGTCATTGACAGAGCATGGGATGCTCAACTCAGGCTTTGTAAGAGGTATCGAAAACTTCAGGCCAAAGGAAAGAATGTCAATATTACAATTGTTGCTGTTGCACGTGAGCTGGCGGGTTTTATCTGGGATATGGGCCGAATAGCAATGTCTGTCGCACAACAACCACAATGTCACAAATAAAAAATGAGAATAACCAGTTCCCTGAAGGCGACGTAGCCCGGTACAAGAGTAACCCACGTTAGCGCTTGGCGACGGCGGAACAAAGCTGATTCGCGACGTAAGAAAGTGGCAGGCTCATATGACGGACCTCTGTAATGCGGTATCCAACCCGCGAATATCAGCGTGATTCACCGTCGGATTTACTGCTACGTCGCCCT
>NZ_MDGW01000328.1:0-1459 GCF_001712525.1 Shigella sp. FC1661 | reverse complement strand
TAGCTGAACAGGAGGGACAGCTGATAGAAACAGAAGCCACTGGAGCACCTCAAAAACACCATCATACACTAAATCAGTAAGTTGGCAGCATCACCATATACATGGAATTAGTTGCACTGCAAATAATTATTTGAAAACAGGCCTGGAACGATATAAAAAATGAGTACGAAAAAAATCAAACATATTCAATCACGCTTTTTGAAAACACACTGGTGTGTTTTATGCGGTTATACAATGAACTCAGACGTAAAGTAAATGAAGAGGATACTCCATGTCTGGAATGTGAATCACTAGAAAAAGAATTTGAGGAAATGCAGAATGATAATGTTCTATCATTATTTATGAGAACATTGCGTACTAATGATACACAAATTTATTCAGGGTTTCAGGAGGTATTACATATACTATACAATATGTTCAAAATGTTGATATTGTTAGAGTGTCCTTGCCGGGCAGAGGTTCAGAGTCTATCACAGATTTTAAAGGTTATTATTGGTATGGCTTTATGGAATATATTGAAAACATTACTGCGTGTGATGATGTTTTTTCTGAGTATTGTTTAGATGATGAAAATATGAGTATCCAGCCAGAACAGATAAATACGCCGGGAATATCTGATTTAGATACTGGTATTGATTTGTCTGGCATATCTTTTATTCAGAGTGAAATTAATAAAACATATGGATTAAAATACGCTCCAGTAGATGGCGATGGATATTGTCTGTTAAGAGCCATACTGGTTTTAAAAGAACATGAGTATTCATGGGCGCTGGGCGGCCATAAGACGCAAAAGCAAGTATACGAAGAGTTTATTAAAATTGTTGATAAACAAACGATCGAGGCTCTTGTTGATACGTCATTCTATAATCTCAGGGAAGATGTAAAGACGTTATTTGGCGTTAATCTACAATCTGACAACAAAATTCAGGGGCAGGGTGGTTTTTTATCATGGAGTTTTTTGTCTTTTAAAAAAGAATTTATTGATAGTTGCTTGAATGACAAAAAATGCATACTGCATTTACCCGAATTTATATTTAATGATAACAAGGTACGCCTTGTTTTAGACACCGACCCAGAGCAGAGGGTTAATGAGGTGAAAAATTTCCTCACTGCTCTTTCAGATAGCATTTTCTCATTATTTATTGTTAATAGTAATATGGCATCAATCTCCTTGGGGAATGAATCCTTTTCAACAGATGACGACCTTGAGTATGGTTATTTAATAAACACTGGCAATCATTATGATGTTTACCTCCCTCCTGAACTTTTTGCTCAGGCTTATAAGTTAAAAAATAAGGAAATGAATGCGCAACTCGACTATTTAAATCGTTATGCAATTTAATGGCAAAGGCATATGCTAAAAACCATTGTTATTAGTCTCACACTTTTTTATTGGTAAATATTGTCTCTGTATTGGGTGATGCTGCCAACTTACTGATTTAGTGTATGATGGTGTTTT
>NZ_MDGW01000327.1:0-1466 GCF_001712525.1 Shigella sp. FC1661 | reverse complement strand
GTCATGCTGGGAGCGGTGGAACGCCGCTTCGGCAACGATCTTCCGTCGTCTCCAGTGGAGTGGCTGACGGATAATGGTTCATGCTACCGGGCTAATGAAACACGCCAGTTCGCCCGGATGTTGGGACTTGAACCGAAGAACACGGCGGTGCGGAGTCCGGAGAGTAACGGAATAGCAGAGAGCTTCGTGAAAACGATAAAGCGTGACTACATCAGTATCATGCCCAAACCAGACGGGTTAACGGCAGCAAAGAACCTTGCAGAGGCGTTCGAGCATTATAACGAATGGCATCCGCATAGTGCGCTGGGTTATCGCTCGCCACGGGAATATCTGCGGCAGCGGGCTTGTAATGGGTTAAGTGATAACAGATGTCTGGAAATATAGGGGCAAATCCAATCACCTTACTCAGTCGACCTTCAAAATAAACGTTTAATAGGGACAATCACCATTTGGATTGTCCGCTGAGGAGGCGAACGTTTTCCTAGACAGCTTTATCATGTCAGCCCACATTGTTGGCGCTGACAATACTAAGGACAAACGATGGGGAAGTAGCTTTTTAGCGTTATTTTCGGGAGTAAAAAACATGGTATCTTTCCGTATGTCAGTTGTATCTTGCTGGTATTCGTAGTCGTGATAAGGCATACAACGATATTTATCTTCACGTTAGTGAAGAATAAGTTGTTTTGTGATCTATGTTAATCTGGGATTACAATCCGGGCTTGATACATCGCATCACGACTTTTATTCTCTTCAGAATAGAATATGTTACTCCCCGTTTTACAGGCTCAGGATTTGAATTACAAATTATACTTTTAAGTGAACAATAACCAGGGGTATTTCTTATTTCCTGAAACCAGGCTTGGCCCATTTCGGGATGAGTTTGAAAAAACTCTTGACGCATACGATAGTGATGAAATAAACGAAACAAATTACGTCAACAAACTCAGGCGTCTTGCCTGACATGCTCCTGACATCATTGATATTCACGCTCATCTGGCATATGCATTTGCGCTCTTTATGCTGCAATTCTGGCGAATGTTCATTTACAGCGTCATCAGGATGCTGAGGTGTACTGGCAATAGCGGACACTACCATTTGTTCTTTTTTTAAGCAGCCATCTGATGATATTTTTCCCTGAAGGCTGCCGGGGAGATATTCCCCAGACGAGAGTGACGACGCTGACGATTGTAGAAAATCTCAATGTATTCCCGTATTACTGAGATGGCTTCATCCCGGTTATTAAAACGATAGTGGCTCAGGCTCTCATTTTTCAGCGTTCCCCAGAAGCTTTCCATCGGAGCGTTGTCGTAACAGTGACCTTTACGCGACATTGATGTTTTCAGACCAGACTGCTCCTGTATGACCCGGTAATCGTATGCGCAGTACTGTGAACCTCGATCAGAGTGGTGGATTAGCCCGGCAGGTGGGCGCTGGCTCCTGAGCGCCATAAACAGGGCTTTACCTGT
>NZ_MDGW01000326.1:0-1468 GCF_001712525.1 Shigella sp. FC1661 | reverse complement strand
GTGCGTACCGGGCTGAGAGGCGGTGTAAGTGAACTGTAGTTGCCATGTTTTACGGCAATGAGAGCAGAGATAGCGCTGATGTCCGGCAGTGCTTTTGCCGTTACGCACCACGCCTTCAGTAGCGGAGCAGGAAGGACATCTGATGGAAATGGAAGCCACGCAAGCACCTTAAAATCACCATCATACACTAAATCAGTAAGTTGGCAGCATTACCAAGAATGAGTTGAGAACGCAGCGAGGCGATATCACGCTGTATATACCGATTCTTAAAATCATAATTACTGCCAGAATCGGTCATCCAGTTGTAGTTGCCTGAGGCACGCAGTCGCCATGCACCTAAATTCATCCCACCGTTAAAAGCAGCATAAATGCTGTCATTTCTTCGACCAGGAGTTTCACTATGATATCCGTTGAGGTTGTATGACAACATGGCCGCATTAATGCCATTTTCCCATAACGCTGGATCAACATAGTTTTGGTAATTTTTCATTACCCATGCCTGAGGAACGTCTATATCCAGACGTTGCTCGTTAACGTCATAACGAACAGAAGTCTGAGGGATAATTTCCGTCAAATTAAGGCAATTGCCGAGTGTTTCATCCCTGGCAAGCAGAACGGCTTTTTTGTTATTTATATCGGGAGAATTTATATGAAACTGCAATAAATTCTTAAGTGTGATACAGGCTTGTGCGTTTTTTTTCCTTCAATTTCAATAAATGTAATGCTTTGGTTAATAATAGGTTGATCGTTGACATAAACACTGACGTCGTACATACCCGGTATAGCAGGGTTACCTTCACTATACCGGCTGAGATCAATATTTGAGGCATTCTGCCCCATCAGGAAGGTATGGTCATATTCAACAAGTTCAGCACAGAAAGCACTATTGCAATACAGCAGCGCGCAAAACGTAGCGATACGGGTCAGATGATTATGATAATTTTTAGTTGGTTTTATAGTCACGTTATGCTTCCTGCGGAATTATATCCTTGCCTGATTACAGACTGGCATTACCTTCAATGGCGCCACCAAAATCATTAATGGCGTAAAAATGTACTTTTGCAGAACTTGCTTTGCCATGGTAATGACTCCAACTTACTGATAGTGTTTTATGTTCAGATAATGCCCGATGACCTTGTCATGCAGCTCCACCGATTTTGAGAACGACAGTGACTTCCGTCCCAGCCTTGCCAGATGTTGTCTCAGATTCAGATTATGTCGCTCAATGCGCTGAGTGTAACGCTTGCTGATAACGTGCAGCTTTCCCTTCAGGCGTGATTCATACAGCGGCCAGCCATCCGTCATCCATACCACGACCTCAAAGGCCGACAGCAGGCTCAGAAGACGCTCCAGTGTGGCCAGAGTGCGTTCACCGAAGACGTGCGCCACAACCCTCCTCCGTATCCTGTCATACGCGTAAAACAGCCAGCGCTGACGTGATTTAGCACCGACGTAGCCCCACTGTTCG
>NZ_MDGW01000325.1:0-1479 GCF_001712525.1 Shigella sp. FC1661 | reverse complement strand
GTGCGTACCGGGCTGAGAGGCGGTGTAAGTGAACTGTAGTTGCCATGTTTTACGGCAATGAGAGCAGAGATAGCGCTGATGTCCGGCAGTGCTTTTGCCGTTACGCACCACGCCTTCAGTAGCGGAGCAGGAAGGACATCTGATGGAAATGGAAGCCACGCAAGCACCTTAAAATCACCATCATACACTAAATCAGTAAGTTGGCAGCGTTACCCTCACTGACATCCAGTCGGTAATCAAACAGATGTGTAGGAAAACCATCCACCACATCATGATATATTCCGAATTTACGTTGATGCTCCGCGTTGTGATATCTCCGCCATCACAATTGATGCACCATAGAGCAAACTGAATATCACGGAATGATAAATGACGCTCTACCAGATAAAACCGCTCTTTCAGTCGCTGTTAAGGCCGACGATGTTTTGGCTTTATAAGCACCACGTTACAGCGAATCACATCACTCTTACGGCACTGGCGCTTTCTCTTTTTACCGGATTGCTGTTGGTGTTGGTGGCACAACCCATCCTCTTTTTGCTATTGCCCATCGTGCTTTTTATCCGTATGGCGCTCAATGCGCTGGATGGCATGTTGGCGCGTGAGTGCAATCAGCAAACACGTCTGGGGGCGATTTTGAATGAAACTGGCGATGTTATTTCCGATATTGCGCTCTATTTACCGTTTTTATTTTTACCGGAAAGTAACGCATCACTCGTAATACTCATGTTATTTTGCACCATATTGACTGAGTTTTGCGGTTTACTCGCGCAGACGATTAACGGTATTCGTAGTTATGCCGGTCCATTCGGCAAAAGCGATCGCGCGTTAATATTTGGTCTGTGGGGGCTAGCCGTTGCCATTTATCCACAGTGGATGCAATGGAATAATCTTTTATGGAGCATTGCTTCAATTCTGCTTCTCTGGACTGCGATTAATCGTTGTCGGAGTGTGCTTTTTATGAGTGCTGAAAGATAATGCTGGAAAAATCTCTGGCAACACTTTTCGCGTTGTTAATTTTAGCAACGCTGATAAACCGTTTTCTGCTATGGCGGTTACCGGAGAGAAAAGGGGGTGAGGTTACATTACGTATTCGTACCTGGTGGGGCATCGTCATTTGTTTTTCACTGGTGATTTCAGGTCCACGCTGGATGACGTTGGCGTTTTTTGCGCTGATAAGTTTTCTGGCATTGAAAGAATATTGTATGCTTATATCCGTACATTTTCCGCGGTGGTTATATTGGGTTATTCCTCTTAACTATTTGCTTATCGGGTAATGCTGCCAACTTACTGATTTAGTGTATGATGGTGATTTTAAGGTGCTTGCGTGGCTTCCATTTCCATCAGATGTCCTTCCTGCTCCGCTACTGAAGGCGTGGTGCGTAACGGCAAAAGCACTGCCGGACATCAGCGCTATCTCTGCTCTCATTGCCGTAAAACATGGCAACTACAGTTCACTTACACCGCCTCTCAGCCCGGTAC
>NZ_MDGW01000324.1:0-1483 GCF_001712525.1 Shigella sp. FC1661 | reverse complement strand
GTCACTGTCGTTCTCAAAATCGGTGGAGCTGCATGACAAGGTCATCGGGCATTATCTGAACATAAAACACTATCAGTAAGTTGGAGTCATTACCTAAATATTGCGAAAATCTATTGGGAATAAACTTTCACTTTCTTTATCATACAGCATATTACCTGTATTAAGATCGTAATGGATTATACTCAACTCATTCAATTTACATATCAACTGTAGATAAAGGCTCTCTATATTATCAGGGATATCAGCTGTATCAATGTCACTAAGGGGAGTCCTAGGCACGCGCAGCATTCGGAGGTACACATCTCCGCCATACTGTATAACAACGGATGCTTCATCGCCATAAAAAGCATTAAAAAGCTCAGATTCTTGCCAAGCCGTTTCCAGAATCTCATTGTACTGGTTGCCAATAAGATCATACTTTTTATACAAAGCAGATGAATCATTCACATCTTCAAAGATTTCTGCTGTCGACCCCTGACCTATTAACTTACCGAGAATGGGCTCCGTTACTATGCCAGCATGAGAATTATTATTCTCAAATGGAAAAGGTGTTTGAATAATGGTAGATGTTATTTTCATGTCATACCTTTGTTACGATATTTAAAAATCACAAGAGATTTTCACACAAAATAACGTTACACGCTACCTTGTGTGGTCCAGATGTTCCTTCCACACGACCGTTGCGGCCTTTATACGGCTGCCCTGCCAGGCTGCTGGCTGAATAACCAATCCGTTCGTCCGGTTCAATGGCGGCCATCAGGTTCTGCTCCGCAATGTACTACGAATGCGCTTCCTGTCCTGGATGGCCAGCATGGTCCAGAACATCTCCATCATTTATCAGCAATCTTCCTGCTCATTTCATCCCGCCATGCAGCAGCAGAGGATTCGACCATGTCATGGGGAAGCACATCACCGCATTCGAGTTGCTGACGGCCTGCCGCAACCTGGTCACGGAACCAAGAATTGTGCTGCCGTTCAACGGTCTGGCGCATAAAATCCCGGATTAACTGAGAGCCATTACGGTCCATGCTTTTTGCAGCGGCCATAAAAGCATCCTTCAGTTCTGCGTCGATTCTTACACTCATATTAACCTGTGCCATTTGCCACCTCGTCATTACCACGTATATACACAGTATATAACTGTTCAGATATCGTCACCAGGATATGCCGCGCCAGCGGCATGTAAGGCGGCACTCCGTTGTTGCATATGGCAGAGGAGTAAAACCGCCGAAGCCCGGCGTAAGCCGGTACGTATTGACAGGTTTCACCTGTCCTATCACTGGCGCTGACAGTTTTATGCGATGTGATTATGAATGGTGCAGTTGTGAGCCGTTTTCAGACAATCGCAGGGCCAGTACCTCGTCAGTCAGCTGACGGTAAATCAGCTGTTCAGTCTCACGCATCACCTGTGCACCGGCTTCCCTCTCCGCATCCGCATCACCGCTCAGACCTGATGCTTTCAGCCGGTCAGCCACCCTCTGAG
>NZ_MDGW01000323.1:0-1484 GCF_001712525.1 Shigella sp. FC1661 | reverse complement strand
GGTGTAAGTGAACTGTAGTTGCCATGTTTTACGGCAATGAGAGCAGAGATAGCGCTGATGTCCGGCAGTGCTTTTGCCGTTACGCACCACGCCTTCAGTAGCGGAGCAGGAAGGGCATCTGATGGAAATGGAAGCCACGCAAGCACCTTAAAATCACCATCATACACTAAATCAGTAAGTTGGCAACATTACCATTTTTTATAGTACTTCACTTCTTCTTCACTAAGAATGTCCATTATCTCAATGCCTTATCAGAGATTCTTTTCCTTTCGCCGGTAGTGTCTGGACGCTCAGGCTACTTTTCCAGGTTATTTTATTTCTGTATTACAGAGGTTTTATGATAGGTCATATCACAAATTCTGGTGGCAATAACTCTTTGATGAAACATGATGTGGTTCAAGGAAATAATATAGTAGATCTTGATTTACTACGTAATTTCAATGGGGTGACAGGTTTAAACAGAGATAACTTTATTTATATCAGTGATATATTTTTAAATATAAAACAACGGAACGAAAAAATCATGCAATAAATATGTTACGTGAAGTCTCAATTAGTAATGATACTATAAGTGTAAAATTCTACAGAAATGAAAAAATAGAATGCGCTTGTAATCTTCTGATGGATAAAGATGCGCAGGGGTATATCGACCTGTCTGATTTTGATGTAACAAATTGTCATTTTAAAGGTGACGTTATTTCTAAGGTGTCTTTTTTATCATCAAATCTACAACATGTAACTTTCGAATGTAAAGAAATTGAGAATTGCAATTTTACTAAGGCAACAGTTGATAATGTTATATTTAAATGTCGACGTTTACACAATGTGATTTTTCTCAAAACGAGTGGCGAATGTGTTGATTTTAGCCAAAATATTCTTGATACAGTTGACTTCTCGCAGAGTCAACTTGGTCATAGTAATTTTCGCGAATGTCAGATTAGAAATTCAAACTTCGATAATTGTTATCTTTACGCTTCGCACTTCACCAGAGCAGAGTTTCTGTCTGCCAAAGAAATATCATTTATTAAATCGAATTTGACAGCTGTTATGTTTGATCATGTGCGAATGTCGACAGGGAATGTTAAAGATTGCATTACAGAACAATTGGAATTAACTATTGATTATTCAGATATATTTGGGAATGAAGATCTCGATGGTTATATCAATAACATTATAAAAATGATTGATACATTGCCAGATAATGCAATGATATTGAAATCCGTTCTGCCAGTAAAACTGGTTATGCAATTAAAAATTCTTAATATTGTTAATAAAAACTTTATTGAGAATATGAAGAAAACATTTAGCCATTGTCCTTATATAAAAGATCCAATTATACGCAGTTATATCCATTCTGGTGAAGGGTGATGCTGCCAACTTACTGATTTAGTGTATGATGGTGTTTTTGAGGTGCTCCAGTGGCTTCTGTTTCTATCAGCTGTCCCTCCTGTTCAGCTACTGACGGGGTGGTGCGTAACGGCAAA
>NZ_MDGW01000322.1:0-1496 GCF_001712525.1 Shigella sp. FC1661 | reverse complement strand
TAGCCCCGACGTATCCCCACTGTTCGTCCATTTCCGCGCAGACGATGACGTCACTGCCCGGCTGTATGCGCGAGGTTACCGACTGCGGCCTGAGTTTTTTAAGTGACGTAAAATCGTGTTGAGGCTAACGCCCATAATGCGTGCAGTTGCCCGGCATCCAACGCCATTCATGGCCATATCAATAATTTTCTGGTGCGTACCGGGTTGAGAAGCGGTGTAAGTGAACTGTAGTTGCCATGTTTTACGGCAGTGAGAGCAGAGATAGCGCTGATGTCCGGCAGTGCTTTTGCCGTTACGCACCACCCCGTCAGTAGCTGAACAGGAGGGACAGCTGATAGAAACAGAAGCCACTGGAGCACCTCAAAAACACCATCATACACTAAATCAGTAAGTTGGCAGCATCACCAGATTGTTGGTGTTTGTAATCAAAAACCACTCAGGAGTCTGATATGGATGCCCTTAGCCGTTTGTTGATGCTTAACGCTCCACAAGGAACGATCGATAAGAATTGCGTGTTAGGAAGTGACTGGCAGCTTCCACATGGTGCCGGGGAATTATCGGTTATTCGTTGGCATGCGTTAACGCAAGGAGCGGCGAAGCTGGAAATGCCGACGGGAGAGATTTTTACATTACGCCCGGGAAATGTGGTCCTGCTACCACAAAATTCAGCTCATCGCCTGAGTCATGTCGATAATGAATCGACCTGTATTGTCTGTGGTACTCTTCGGTTGCAACATTCGGCGCGTTATTTTTTAACGTCTTTGCCGGAAACGCTGTTTTTAGCACCGGTTAACCACAGCGTGGAATATAACTGGCTGAGGGAGGCGATCCCGTTTTTACAACAGGAATCCAGATCGGCGATGCCGGGAGTGGATGCACTGTGTAGCCAGATCTGCGCTACATTCTTTACCCTCGCGGTGCGTGAGTGGATTGCACAGGTTAATACAGAGAAAAACATTCTCAGTTTGCTTCTGCATCCACGTCTTGGTGCGGTAATACAGCAAATGCTGGAAATGCTAGGACACGCCTGGACCGTCGAATCGCTGGCCAGCATCGCCCACATGTCCCGGGCAAGTTTTGCCCAGCTTTTCCGTGATGTTTCCGGAACCACGCCGCTGGCTGTATTAACAAAGTTGCGTCTACAAATAGCGGCCCAGATGTTTTCCCGGGAAACGCTCCCTGTTGTGGTGATCGCTGAGTCAGTAGGCTATGCCAGCGAATCATCTTTTCACAAGGCGTTTGTCCGCGAGTTTGGTTGTACTCCGGGAGAATATCGGGAAAGGGTAATGCTGCCAACTTACTGATTTAGTGTATGATGGTGATTTTAAGGTGCTTGCGTGGCTTCCATTTCCATCAGATGTCCTTCCTGCTCCGCTACTGAAGGCGTGGTGCGTAACGGCAAAAGCACTGCCGGACATCAGCGCTATCTCTGCTCTCATTGCCGTAAAACATGGCAACTACAGTTCACTTACACCGCCTCTCAGCCCGGTACGCAC
>NZ_MDGW01000332.1:0-26008 GCF_001712525.1 Shigella sp. FC1661 | reverse complement strand
AGTTCATTTTCCATCGTTTTCTTGCCGAGCAGGCGCTGGAGTTCTTTAATCTGCTTCATGGCGGCAGCAAGTTCAGAGGCAGGAACAACCTGTTCTCCGGCGGCCACAGCAGTAAGACTTCCTTCCTGGTATTGCTTACGCCAGAGAAATAACTGGCTGGCTGCTACACCATGTTGCCGGGCAACGAGGGAGACCGTCATCCCCGGTTCAAAGCTCTGCTGAACAATTGCGATCTTTTCCTGTGTGGTACGCCGTCTGCGTTTCTCCGGCCCTAAGACATCAATCATCTGTACTCCAATGACTAGTCTAAAAACTAGTATTAAGACTATCACTTATTTAAGTGATACTGGTTGTCTGGAGATTCAGGGGGCCAGTCTACAGCAATACTGAAAGAATCAGTACTCCCGAAATAAGGCCGACCAGATGTCGTGTTCTCACCAGCATATCCTTATTAACACAGTGTAGGGAAAGTATATCTGATTGTGGAAAAAGGCTGGCAGGAGATAAGGAGGTAGAGCTGGTATTTCATGAAGTGATGGGTGGAAACGATCATTGTCATTTGACCAAGCGCAGAGCTTTACGCCTGGTATGTAACCCTAACTTAAGATGTTGATTCGGCGCGAGCGAGGGTAAAAATATCGTAAAAAGACAGTTCACCTTTACGGACGATCATTTTTTGCAGTTGTTCCTTATGAACATCCGCGACACGCGGAGAGTTCAAGATGGCTTCAACCAGCGCGGCAGGTACAAAGCGCGTGTTGTACCATTCGCCGTTATAGCAAACGCGGAAATCCAGCACGTCGATATCTTCATAGCGGTAGCGTGGGTAGACATCGAAAAAGAAGAAACCATTAAGCAGGATAAATAATACAACCAGTAGCCAGACAGAGCCTGACAGCGTTTCGGACTGCAACATCACCGCCAGGGTGGCAAAAAAAGCAACGTACATACCGATAAACAGCCCCGGATGTTTACGGATAAAACTGATACTAAAGCGGGGTTTGTTGTCGCGTTTTTCGCGGGTATTCAGAGACTCAATCGTTTCGGTCAGCAGGCGTTGTATTTCGGTCATCGTTTGCCTTCGTGGTATCTGCAACTTTCCAGGGAACACCCTATTTTAACGTGGGAATAGTAGAGGGGAAGTAACAGATCTACCACAATTTTGCATAACAGTTGCGAAAAACCGATTACAATTTTTTAATTATTCTGGCTGGATTACCGCCCACGACAACGTTGTCCGGGACACCTTTTGTGACAACTGCACCTGAAGCTACCACGACGTTATCACCAATGGTCACACCAGGGTTAATGACCGCGCGTCCGCCAATCCAGACGTTATTACCGATGGTGACGGGTTTCCCCAGTTCAGCACCGCTATTACGTGCTACAGGGTCGATGGGATGTGTTGCCGTGTAGATATGAACGCCTGGTGCCAACATACAGTTATCACCGATGCGAATAGGGCAGACATCAAGCATCACGCAATCGAAGTTGGCGAAAAAATTATTGCCGAGAAAAATGTTATAGCCATAATCACAGCGAAACGTTGGCTCAATATAAGCCTCTGTCACCTGACCGAATAAATCAGCGAGAATTTGCTGGCGTAATGTGTGCTCTTCCGCCAGGGAATGATTGTATCGGTGAATAAGCTGACGAGCGCGCAGGCGATCGCGAGATAACGTCTCATCTGCCGAGCGATACAACTCACCAGCAATCATCTTTTCTTTTTCTGTGCTCATTACTGACCTCCGGTTGCTGAAAATGCGGCAACACAGTAAGACGAAAAGTCAGTGAACAGAACGTTCCCATTACATCTGTGTGATAAAGATCACATAGGGTATGTCTTCATGGTGAAAAAGTATAAAATTCTTAATAAACAGCCGGTTATAGCTCCGAAAGCGAATTATTTATTAGCGAATAAATTTCCATACTGAGGAAGGGATCTTGTCGTATAGTTTATTCATGGTCAATTCGGCGAGGCGGTGATCTGCGGCTGAGTAAAATACCGCCAGTTCATTATCTGATAATTCGTATTTATTTTTCTCGATAACACGCTCCAGCGTGTCAATTGTCTGGCAACGACGTAAACGCATTAAATAATCGGTTTTCGTTAAAGGTTTTTCGGACATACTTCTACCCATGGTTGTAATAATTCTAACAAGATAAACTCGCAGGATTCTCTTTCGTCGCATTGACAAAACAACGGAATAGTCGATTACCTGACTTCCGCCATTTCTGAAGATCCTGCATATTAATACCATAACTACTGAACAACATAAAGGTGTCATCCAGATATTCGTCGATCTGCTCAATGAGCTTATTGTCTTCATTATACTTAATTTTGTAATTAAGTGCGAAGGTCGCAATATGCTCAATCAGTTCATTCAACTGGAGGTTGATCGCCTAGGTTGGGTCGTTAACCCAGCCATAATTGCTTTCTTCAAGGTTTGCAAGGCAGTCATGATACAGGGTTTCACAGAGAAACTTAAGCTGTGCGATATCATGTCTTTTGGGTGAGTATTCATCCATAACGCGTCCCCTTCTTAGCGGTTGAACTAACGGACACCTTTCGGGATGGAAAAAACTTACTGACCTGGACTTGCCCTCTCGTTTGTTAGCTTAACTATAAGCCACTCTTTGCAGGTTTTCATCGCATTATTACGAAAAATTACAATTAGGAAGGAATCGGGACAGGACTTACTTTTTCATACTAGCACTAACCCGCAGCAGGTAAAAGCAGTTTGCTCGAACTGTTCATAACATTTCAGGATTATCGCCAGATGAAATTGGTGACACTAATACCAGGATTGCTCTGAATATGACGTAATAACCGAGGAATGAATAAAGAATTACCGCAAATAATTAAGAATAGCCTCTAAATGATTATGGATTATTAAATCTATTAGCGCTACTTAATATAAATTAACTAACAATCAGTATTTTTTATGAATTTTATCCGTGGTTAATACTGGTTTTCGTATGAGATCCTGAGTTGGTGGTTCAATTACTCCTTAATGTTCGTAGGTTATGCATAAAAAAGGCCGCTTGCGCGGCCTTAGTGATTACACGTTGTATCAATGATGATCGACAGTATGGCTGTGCTCGATATCTTCATTCTTGCGGCTAAAGCGGCGGCGAACCACCACAAAGAATACCGGAACGAAGAAGATTGCCAGTACCGTTGCGGTCACCATCCCGCCCATTACACCGGTACCTACTGCGTTCTGCGCGCCGGAACCAGCACCAGTACTGATAACCAGCGGCATAACGCCGAGGATAAACGCCAGCGAGGTCATCAGGATCGGACGTAAACGCATCCGCACTGCATCAAGCGTCGCTTCAATCAGACCTTTACCTTCTTTATCCATCAAGTCTTTGGCGAATTCGACGATAAGTATCGCGTTCTTCGCCGACAACCCAATGGTTGTGAGCAGGCCTACCTGGAAGTAAACGTCATTGGTCAGGCCACGGAAGGTGGCAGCCAGCAACGCACCGATAACCCCCAGCGGAACGACCAGCATAACGGAGAACGGAATCGACCAGCTCTCGTACAGCGCCGCCAGACACAGGAATACGACAATCAACGAAATCGCGTACAGTGAAGGTGCCTGGTTGCCGGAGAGGCGTTCCTGATAGGACATCCCCGTCCAGTCATAGCCAACACCGGTAGGCAGTTTGCTCGCCAGTTGTTCCATTAGCTCCATTGCTTCACCGGTACTTTTACCCGGTGCCGCCTGGCCTAAGATTTCCATGGATGGCAGGCCATTGTAACGTTCCAGACGCGGCGAACCGTACTCCCAACGAGAAGAGGAGAATGCCGAGAACGGCACCATCTGACCATCAGCAGCACGAACATACCAGTCGCCGATATCATCCGGCAGCATACGGTATTTCGCTTCTGACATGACGTAAACTTTCTTCACACGACCGCGGTCGATAAAGTCGTTCACATAGCTACCGCCCCATGCAGCGCCCAGAGTGGTGTTAATGTCGTTGATAGAAACACCCAGCGCCTGCGCTTTTTCCTGGTCGATATCAATCTTAAACTGCGGGGTATCTTCCAGACCGTTTGGACGTACGCTGGTCAACATATCAGGATGCTTTGCTGCTTCTGCAAGCAGCTGGTTACGCGCCTGAGTCAGTTTTTCGTGACCAAGGCCAGCCTGGTCAATCAGCTCAAAGTCAAAGCCGGTTGCAGTACCCAGTTCCACGATTGCGGGCAGGTTAAAGGCGAAAACCATCGCATCTTTGATTTGCGAGAAAGCGCGTGTTGCACGCATGGTAATCGCTTCAACTTTGTTTTCTTCGCCCGGACGATCGGCCCAGTCCTTCAAGGAAACGAACGCAATACCGGTATTCTGACCACGTCCCGCAAAGCCGAAGCCGTTAACGGCGAACACCGACTCAACGTTGTTCTTTTCTTTGGTCAGATAGTAATGCGTTACCTCATTGAGCACTTTCTGCGTACGTTCCTGCGTTGCACCTGCTGGCAGCTGAACCATGGTCATAAATACGCCCTGGTCCTCATCTGGCAAGAAGGAGCTTGGCAGACGCACGAACAGATAGGCCATGCCGACCACGATGATCAGATACAGCACCAGGTAACGCCCCGTACTGCGCAGAATACCGCCTACGCTGTCGGTGTAGTGGTGCGTGCTCTTCTCGAACATGCGGTTAAACCAGCCGAAGAAGCCTTTTTTACCTTCCCCGTGATCGCCTTTGGCAATCGGTTTCAGCATGGTGGCACAAAGAGCCGGAGTCAGGATCAACGCTACCAGTACCGACAGCGCCATTGCTGAAACAATGGTAATAGAGAACTGACGATAGATAGCACCAGTAGAACCGCCAAAGAAGGCCATCGGTACGAATACCGCTGACAGTACCATCGCGATACCGACCAGAGCGCCCTGAATCTGCCCCATCGACTTACGGGTAGCTTCTTTTGGCGGCAAACCTTCTTCCGCCATAACACGCTCCACGTTTTCTACCACAACGATAGCGTCATCCACCAACAAGCCGATGGCGAGCACCATCCCGAACATTGTTAGCGTGTTTATCGAGAAGCCAAAGGCGGCAAGGACGGCAAAGGTCCCGAGCAATACCACCGGTACGGCAATGGTCGGAATCAACGTCGCGCGGAAGTTCTGCAGGAACAGATACATAACCAGGAACACGAGGATGATCGCTTCGACCAGCGTTTTAACCACTTCGTGAATAGAGATTTTCACGAACGGCGTGGTGTCGTACGGGTAAACAATTTTCAGACCCGACGGGAAGAACGGTTCCATCTTCGCCAGTTCAGCACGGATTGCCGCAGCGGTATCCAGCGCATTTGCACCGGTCGCCAGCTTGATCCCCAGACCGGAAGCCGGTTGGCCGTTAAACTCTGCGATGATGTCGTAGTTCTCACCACCCAGCTCAATCTTCGCCACATCACGCAGCAGGACGCGGGAACCATCCTGATTCACTTTCAGCAGGATTTTGCCGAACTCTTCAGTAGAGGTCAGACGCGTCTGAGCAATAATAGAGGCGTTAAGCTGTTGGCCTTTCACCGGCGGCGTACCACCGAGCTGACCCGCCGCAACCTGGGCGTTCTGCGCTTTGATGGCGGTAATGACATCAACCGGCGTTAGCTGGAATTTGTTCAGCTCATTCGGGTTCATCCAGATACGCATCGCGTACTGTGAACCGAACAACTGAACATCACCCACGCCCGACGTACGGCTGATGGCATCTTTCATATTCGCCGCTACGTAGTCAGAGATATCCTCCTGCGTCATGGTGCCATCGGTGTTGATAACGCCGACAACCATCAGGAAGCTGCTGGATGATTTCTCAACGCTCACCCCTTGCTGCTGAACTTCTTGCGGCAGCAACGGCATCGCCAGCTGCAGTTTGTTCTGCACCTGAACCTGCGCGATATCCGCATCAGTACCAGACTCAAAGGTCAGGGTGATCTGCACGGTACCCGTGGAGTCACTGTTAGAGGACATGTACATCAGGTTATCGATACCGTTCATATTCTGTTCGATAACCTGTGTCACCGTGTCCTGCACTGTTTTCGCATCAGCGCCGGGGTAGGAGGCGGAGATCGTTACTGCCGGCGGTGCAATCGTAGGATATTGCGCCACCGGCAGTTTGAGGATCGCCAGCCCCCCTGCCAACATGATGATAATGGCGATCACCCACGCAAAAATCGGGCGATCGATAAAGAAATTAGGCATGTCTTAACGGCTCCTGTTTAAGTTAAGACTTGGACTGTTCAGGCTGAGCACCGCTTGCGGCTTGCTGGTTATTATCAGCGGTAACTTCTTGTGCTTTTACCTGGACACCAGGACGCACTTTCTGCAGCCCACTTATTACTACGCGATCGCCTGCTTTCAGACCTTCTGTCACCAGCCACTTATCGCCAATAGCCTGGCTTGCAACGATCGGACGGGTTTCCACTTTGTCATCCGCGCCAACTACCAGTACGGTGGCATCACCACGCGGCGTACGGGTTACGCCCTGTTGCGGGACTAAAATAGCGTTTGGATTAAGCCCTTCTTCCAGACGTGCGCGCACGAACATACCCGGCAGCAGAGTGTGATCCGGGTTCGGGAAGATAGCGCGTAGGGTGATAGACCCAGTGGTCTGATCAACGGTAACGTCAGAGAATTCCAGCGTACCGTCCTGCGGGAACTTAATGCCGTCACTGGTGATCAGCGACACTTTGGCTTTGCCGTTCTCTTGTTTCAGCGTGCCATTCGCCAGTTCCTGTTTCAGGCGCAGGAAGTCGTTGCTGGACTGGGTCACATCAACGTAGATCGGATCAAGTTGCTGCACGGTTGCCAGCGCAGTCGCCTGACCGTTCTGTACCAATGCGCCTTCCGTCACGTTCGACTTACCAATGCGACCGCTAATCGGAGCGGTGACTTTGGTGTAAGCCAGATTGATCCGCGCAGTTTCAACGGCAGCTTTCGCCGCAGTTACCGCAGCATTCGCCTGTTGCGCATCAGCCAGAGCCTGATCGTACTCTTGCTTACTGATGTACTGAGTACCGAGCAGTTTCTGATAACGATTCACCGTCAATTGCGCGATATTGGCTGCAGCCTGGGCTTTCGCCAGATCACCTTTCGCACTGTCGTATGTCGCCTGATAGGTCGCAGGATCAATCTGATAGAGAGAGACACCAGCTTCGATGTCGCTACCTTCTTTGAAATTACGCTTCAGGATAATCCCGCTAACTTGAGGACGAACTTCTGCGATCCGGTAGGCACTGGTGCGACCCGGAAGCTCGGTTGTGATCTGCAGAGGTTCAGTTTTGACTGTTACTACGCCAACGGCGGGCATCTGCTGGCCACCTTGTTGGGCCTGTTTGTCGTCACATCCTGTTAGGGCTAAGCTGCCTGAGAGCATCAGAACGACCGCCAGAGGCGTAAACCCTCTGTTTTTGTTCATATGTAAACCTCGAGTGTCCGATTTCAAATTGGTCAATGGTCAAAAGTTAATAAACCTATTGCTGCGTTTATATTATCGTCGTGCTATGGTACATACATTCACAAATGTATGTAAATCTAACGCCTGTAAATTCACGAACATATGGCACGAAAAACCAAACAAGAAGCGCAAGAAACGCGCCAACACATCCTCGATGTGGCTCTACGTCTTTTCTCACAGCAGGGGGTATCATCCACCTCGCTGGGTGAGATTGCAAAAGCAGCTGGCGTTACGCGCGGTGCAATCTACTGGCATTTTAAAGACAAGTCGGATTTGTTCAGTGAGATCTGGGAACTGTCAGAATCCAATATTGGTGAACTAGAGCTTGAGTATCAGGCAAAATTCCCTGGCGATCCACTCTCAGTATTAAGAGAGATATTAATTCATGTTCTTGAATCCACGGTGACAGAAGAACGACGTCGATTATTGATGGAGATTATATTCCACAAATGCGAATTTGTCGGAGAAATGGCTGTTGTGCAACAGGCACAACGTAATCTCTGTCTGGAAAGTTATGACCGTATAGAACAAACGTTAAAACATTGTATTGAAGCGAAAATGTTGCCTGCGGATTTAATGACGCGTCGGGCAGCAATTATTATGCGCGGCTATATTTCCGGCCTGATGGAAAACTGGCTCTTTGCCCCGCAATCTTTTGATCTTAAAAAAGAAGCCCGCGATTACGTCGCCATCTTACTGGAGATGTATCTCCTGTGCCCCACGCTTCGTAATCCTGCCACTAACGAATAACCCTGAATCTGACTCCAGGATTTTTCCTGGACATTTTCGTCGTTGCTATTCTGGTTCACTGCGTCGTGATATTCTTGCGGTTTGACTTTTTCAGGTCGTTCTTCAGGTTCAGAAACCTTCATTCATCATGACTATGTTCCAGTATTACAAACGATCACGGCATTTTGTTTTTTCAGCATTTATTGCTTTTGTTTTTGTCTTGTTATGCCAGAACACGGCGTTTGCGCGGGCGTCATCGAATGGTGATCTGCCGACAAAAGCGGACCTGCAGGCGCAACTTGACTCACTAAATAAACAAAAAGATCTTTCTGCTCAGGACAAACTGGAGCAGCAGGATCTGACAGATACATTAGCCACCCTCGATAAAATCGATCGCATAAAAGAAGAGACAGTTCAGCTACGGCAAAAAGTCGCTGAAGCGCCGGAAAAAATGCGCCAGGCGACCGCGGCGTTAACAGCACTTAGCGATGTCGATAACGACGAAGAAACGCGCAAAATTCTGAGTACGCTTTCGTTGCGCCAGCTGGAAACTCGCGTTGCCCAGGCGCTGGACGATTTGCAAAACGCACAAAACGATCTGGCGTCTTATAACAGCCAGCTGGTTTCGTTACAGACGCAGCCCGAACGCGTGCAAAATGCGATGTATAACGCTTCGCAGCAGCTGCAACAAATTCGCAGTCGTCTGGATGGGACTGATGTCGGCGAGACTGCCTTACGTCCCAGCCAGAAAGTGTTAATGCAGGCTCAGCAGGCGTTGCTGAATGCGGAGATTGACCAGCAGCGTAAAAGCCTGGAAGGGAACACCGTCTTGCAGGATACCTTGCAAAAGCAACGTGATTACGTGACGGCGAACAGCGCCCGTCTGGAGCACCAGTTGCAGCTGTTGCAAGAAGCGGTAAACAGCAAGCGCCTGACTTTAACTGAAAAAACGGCGCAGGAAGCCGTCTCCCCGGATGAAGCCGCGCGTATTCAGGCTAATCCGCTGGTGAAACAGGAACTGGAAATTAACCAGCAGTTAAGTCAGCGTCTGATTACCGCGACTGAAAACGGTAATCAGTTGATGCAGCAAAACATTAAAGTCAAAAACTGGCTGGAGCGGGCGCTGCAATCGGAACGCAATATTAAAGAGCAGATTGCCGTCCTGAAGGGCAGCCTGCTGTTGTCTCGTATCCTTTACCAGCAACAACAAACGCTGCCCTCGGCGGATGAACTGGAAAACATGACCAACCGCATCGCGGATTTGCGTCTCGAACAGTTTGAAGTTAACCAGCAGCGTGATGCACTCTTCCAGAGCGATGCGTTCGTCAACAAACTGGAAGAAGGTCACACCAACGAAGTCAACAGCGAAGTTCACGATGCGTTATTGCAAGTGGTTGATATGCGTCGCGAATTGCTGGATCAACTCAACAAACAGTTGGGTAACCAGCTGATGATGGCCATTAACCTGCAAATCAACCAGCAGCAGTTAATGAGCGTATCGAAAAACCTGAAATCCATCCTGACTCAGCAAATCTTTTGGGTGAACAGTAACCGTCCAATGGACTGGGACTGGATCAAAGCGTTCCCGCAAAGCCTGAAAGATGAATTTAAGTCGATGAAAATCACGGTGAACTGGGAAAAAGCCTGGCCTGCCGTTTTTATCGCTTTCCTCGCCGGTTTGCCGCTGCTGTTGATTGCCGGGCTGATCCACTGGCGTCTGGGCTGGCTGAAAGCGTATCAACAAAAACTGGCTTCCGCTGTGGGTTCCCTGCGTAACGATAGCCAGCTCAACACACCAAAAGCGATCCTTATCGACCTGATCCGCGCGCTGCCGGTGTGCCTGATTATTCTCGCGGTTGGCCTGATTCTGTTGACCATGCAGCTCAACATCAGCGAACTGCTATGGTCGTTCAGCAAAAAACTGGCGATTTTCTGGCTGGTGTTTGGCCTGTGCTGGAAGGTACTGGAGAAGAACGGCGTTGCCGTGCGTCACTTCGGCATGCCGGAACAGCAGACCAGCCACTGGCGTCGGCAAATTGTCCGCATCAGTCTCGCATTGCTGCCTATCCATTTCTGGTCTGTGGTGGCAGAACTTTCCCCGCTGCATCTGATGGATGATGTGCTGGGGCAAGCGATGATTTTCTTCAACCTGCTGCTGATTGCCTTCCTGGTATGGCCAATGTGCCGCGAAAGCTGGCGTGATAAAGAGTCGCACACCATGCGACTGGTCACCATTACCGTGCTGTCGATTATCCCGATTGCATTGATGGTGCTGACTGCCACGGGTTATTTCTACACCACGCTGCGCCTCTCCGGGCGTTGGATTGAAACCGTTTATCTGGTGATCATCTGGAACTTGCTCTACCAGACGGTATTGCGCGGCTTAAGCGTAGCGGCGCGGCGTATCGCCTGGCGTCGTGCGCTGGCGCGTCGGCAGAATCTGGTGAAAGAGGGCGCAGAAGGTGCCGAACCGCCGGAAGAACCCACCATTGCACTGGAACAGGTTAACCAGCAGACGCTGCGTATTACCATGTTGCTGATGTTTGCGCTGTTCGGTGTCATGTTCTGGGCAATTTGGTCCGATTTGATCACCGTGTTCAGCTATCTCGACAGCATTACGCTCTGGCATTACAACGGTACTGAAGCTGGCGCTGCGGTGGTGAAAAACGTCACCATGGGCAGTCTGTTGTTTGCGATTATCGCCTCAATGGTGGCCTGGGCGTTGATTCGCAACCTGCCTGGTTTGCTGGAAGTGCTGGTGCTCTCGCGACTGAATATGCGCCAGGGCGCGTCGTATGCCATTACTACCATCCTTAACTACATCATTATTGCCGTTGGTGCGATGACGGTGTTCGGATCGCTGGGCGTCTCTTGGGATAAACTCCAGTGGCTGGCGGCAGCATTATCCGTAGGTCTTGGTTTTGGTTTACAAGAAATTTTCGGTAACTTCGTCTCCGGTTTGATCATTCTGTTCGAACGTCCGGTGCGTATTGGCGATACGGTAACCATTGGTAGCTTCTCGGGGACGGTAAGTAAGATCCGTATTCGTGCGACAACGATTACCGATTTCGATCGCAAAGAAGTGATCATCCCGAACAAAGCGTTTGTTACCGAGCGTCTGATCAACTGGTCGTTGACTGACACTACTACGCGTCTGGTGATCCGTCTCGGCGTGGCCTATGGCTCCGATCTGGAAAAAGTGCGTAAAGTGTTACTGAAGGCGGCGACTGAGCACCCAAGGGTGATGCACGAACCAATGCCGGAAGTCTTCTTTACGGCGTTTGGTGCCAGCACGTTGGATCATGAGCTGCGTCTGTATGTGCGTGAACTGCGTGACCGTAGTCGTACTGTCGATGAGCTGAACCGTACTATCGATCAGCTGTGCCGTGAAAACGACATCAACATTGCCTTTAACCAGCTTGAAGTGCATCTGCACAACGAGAAGGGCGATGAGGTGACGGAAGTAAAACGCGACTACAAAGGCGATGACCCGACGCCAGCGGTAGGGTAATAACCAAAGGGGGCGACATTTAGTTGCCCCGAGATTACTGACAAAGTGCGCGTTGTTCATGCCGGATGCGGCGTGACCGCCTTATCCGGCCTACGAAACCGCAAGAATTCAATGTATTGCAGGAGCGGTGTAGGCCTGATAAGCGTAGCGCATCAGGCAGTTTTGCGTTTGCCCACAATCTTAGGGGACATTTAGCGGCCCCATTTATTTCTCACTTTTCCGCCTCATCATCGCGCGTTAATTTCTTTTCATAATCGCGTTTTACAATATCCAGCGCGCGCAGCACGGTGCGGGCTGGGATCTGATTTTCTTCCAGCAGCACAATCAAATCGACAGCCAGTTTGACATCGTCAGGGGCATTTTCCAGTGACATACTCTCTCCATTGCTAGCGGGTTAAGCGCGCTAGCCTGTTTTCGATTTTTTCCAGCGCATGGCGGCAGCGTGCCAGGCGCGCTTCATAGGCTTCCACTTCACGATGCAGCGTTTGCTGTTCCACGAGATCGGTCACCCGCGCCAGGCGGGCTCTGCGTTCGGCAACCATCTCACGTAGCCGCCGCTCAAAATCCTGATGCTGAATACGTTTACGCTGCCAGCGGGCAATTTTCGGTGGCGCACTGTCCCACTCGCGCAATGACCAGGCGGAGGCTTCACGCGCGATGGCTTCCAGTTGTGCCGCCAGATGTTCCGCCAGCCAGGCCACTTGCGGCAGCTGTTGCTGCTCAACTGCATGACGAAGCGCAGCCAGATTATCGCCCGCCTCATCGAGACAAGCCTGCAGTGTTGTCGCACGGGTTTGAAAAAGGTGTCTGTCAAAACGGGCACTTAGCGTGGCAAATTGCGCTACCGGGGCACAACGCTGACGCAGCGTAGCGAGCTGTCCTTCCAGTTTTTCCAGCAGCAGGGCGGTTTTCACGATAAGACCTCAATGAAAATGATAATTGTTATGCTAAAGTAGCCACTCTGTAAGCTGACAACACTCAATATGCAACGAATCATTTTAATCATCATTGGCTGGCTGGCGGTAGTGCTGGGTACGCTGGGCGTGGTATTACCGGTATTACCGACGACGCCGTTTATCCTGCTGGCGGCCTGGTGCTTTGCCCGTTCTTCCCCGCGCTTTCACGCCTGGTTGCTGTACCGCTGATGGTTTGGCAGCTATCTACGTTTCTGGCAGAAACATCATGCGATGCCGCGCGGCGTCAAACCGCGGGCGATTTTGCTTATTTTGCTCACGTTTGCCATTTCTCTGTGGTTCGTCCAGATGCCATGGGTGCGCATCATGTTGCTGGTAATTCTCGCCTGTTTGCTTTTCTATATGTGGCGAATTCCGGTGATTGATGAAAAGCAAGAAAAGCACTGAAGCACAACAATCGCAGTTGCAATTATTGCGTACAGCCAGTACATTCTGGCGTTTTCGAGCACAGGCGCAGGCGGTCAAAGGTTAAACAACTGTTACTTTTGATACGTTTAAAACGCGCCGTGAGTACCACCGTAACAAGCAGGCATACACTTATGACCGCGACTGCACAGCAGCTTGAGTATCTCAAAAATAGCATCAAAAGCATTCAGGACTACCCAAAACCCGGCATTCTTTTCCGCGATGTCACCAGCTTACTGGAAGACCCGAAAGCTTACGCTCTCAGCATCGACTTGCTGGTTGAGCGTTACAAAAATGCGGGCATTACCAAAGTTGTCGGCACCGAAGCGCGTGGCTTCTTGTTTGGCGCTCCGGTAGCTCTGGGTCTGGGCGTTGGCTTTGTACCGGTCCGTAAACCGGGCAAACTGCCGCGTGAAACCATCAGTGAAACTTACGACCTGGAATACGGCACCGATCAGCTGGAGATCCACGTTGATGCCATCAAACCGGGCGACAAAGTTCTGGTGGTGGACGATCTGCTGGCAACCGGCGGCACTATCGAAGCGACCGTTAAACTGATCCGTCGTCTGGGTGGTGAAGTGGCTGACGCTGCGTTCATTATCAACCTGTTCGATCTCGGCGGCGAACAGCGTCTCGAAAAACAGGGCATTACCAGCTACAGCCTTGTCCCGTTCCCGGGCCATTAATTATCGCCAGTCTTGTGCTGCCCACGCTACGGACAGCACAAGATGTGCATTCAGCCTCGCCGTTCTGACGGGGCTGTGTTAGCATTACCCCTTCGTGAATCCACCTTCCAGCGTTTCAGAGCCTGCCAATGAGTTATCAGGTCTTAGCCCGAAAATGGCGCCCACAAACCTTTGCTGACGTCGTCGGCCAGGAACATGTGCTGACCGCACTGGCGAACGGCTTGTCGTTAGGGCGTATTCATCATGCTTATCTTTTTTCCGGTACCCGTGGCGTCGGAAAAACCTCTATCGCCCGACTGCTGGCGAAGGGGCTAAACTGCGAAACCGGCATTACCGCGACGCCGTGCGGCGTGTGCGATAACTGTCGTGAAATCGAGCAGGGGCGCTTTGTCGATCTGATTGAAATCGACGCCGCCTCGCGCACCAAAGTTGAAGATACCCGCGACCTGCTGGATAACGTCCAGTACGCTCCGGCGCGTGGTCGTTTCAAAGTTTATCTGATCGACGAAGTGCATATGCTGTCGCGCCACAGCTTTAACGCACTGTTAAAAACCCTTGAAGAGCCGCCGGAGCACGTTAAGTTTCTGCTGGCGACGACCGATCCACAGAAATTGCCGGTGACGATTTTGTCGCGCTGTTTGCAATTTCATCTCAAGGCGCTGGATGTCGAGCAAATTCGCCATCAACTTGAGCACATCCTCAACGAAGAACATATCGCTCACGAGCCGCGGGCGTTGCAATTGCTGGCGCGCGCCGCTGAAGGCAGCCTGCGAGATGCCTTAAGTCTGACCGACCAGGCGATTGCCAGCGGTGACGGCCAGGTTTCAACCCAGGCAGTCAGTGCGATGCTGGGTACGCTTGATGACGATCAGGCGCTGTCGCTGGTTGAAGCGATGGTCGAGGCCAACGGCGAGCGCGTAATGGCGCTGATTAATGAAGCCGCTGCCCGTGGTATCGAGTGGGAAGCGTTGCTGGTGGAAATGCTCGGCCTGTTGCATCGTATTGCGATGGTACAACTTTCGCCTGCTGCACTTGGCAACGACATGGCCGCCATTGAGCTGCGGATGCGTGAACTGGCGCGCACCATACCGCCGACGGATATTCAGCTTTACTATCAGACGCTGTTGATTGGTCGCAAAGAATTACCGTATGCGCCGGACCGCCGCATGGGCGTTGAGATGACGCTGCTGCGCGCGCTGGCGTTCCATCCACGTATGCCTCTGCCTGAGCCAGAAGTGCTGCGCCAGTCCTTTGCACCCGTCGCGCCAACGGCAGTAATGACGCCAACCCAGGTGCCGCCGCAACCGCAATCAGCGCCGCAGCAGGCACCGACTGTACCGCTCCCGGAAACCACCAGCCAGGTGCTGGCGGCGCGCCAGCAGTTGCAGCGCGTGCAGGGAGCAACCAAAGCAAAAAAGAGTGAACCGGCAGCCGCTACCCGCGCGCGGCCGTGAATAACGCTGCGCTGGAAAGACTGGCTTCGGTCACCGATCGCGTTCAGGCGCGTCCGGTGCCATCGGCGCTGGAAAAAGCGCCAGCCAAAAAAGAAGCGTATCGCTGGAAGGCGACCACTCCGGTGATGCAGCAAAAAGAAGTGGTCGCCACGCCGAAGGCGCTGAAAAAAGCGCTGGAACATGAAAAAACGCCGGAACTGGCGGCGAAGCTAGCGGCAGAAGCCATTGAGCGCGACCCGTGGGCGGCACAGGTGAGTCAACTTTCGCTACCAAAACTGGTCGAACAGGTGGCCTTAAATGCCTGGAAAGAGGAGAGCGACAACGCAGTATGTCTGCATTTGCGCTCCTCTCAGCGGCATTTGAACAACCGCGGTGCACAGCAAAAACTGGCTGAAGCGTTGAGCACGTTAAAAGGTTCAACGGTTGAACTGACTATCGTTGAAGATGATAATCCCGCGGTGCGTACGCCGCTGGAATGGCGTCAGGCGATATACGAAGAAAAACTTGCGCAGGCGCGCGAGTCCATTATTGCGGATAATAATATTCAGACCCTGCGTCGGTTCTTCGATGCGGAGCTGGATGAAGAAAGTATCCGCCCCATTTGATCGTAAGCACAGCTTACGTTCGTCATCCTTAACGTGATTGAGAGAGAAACCTATGTTTGGTAAAGGCGGTCTGGGTAACCTGATGAAGCAAGCCCAGCAGATGCAAGAAAAAATGCAGAAAATGCAGGAAGAGATCGCGCAGCTGGAAGTCACCGGCGAATCTGGCGCAGGTCTGGTAAAAGTGACCATCAACGGTGCACACAACTGCCGTCGCGTAGAGATCGACCCGAGCCTGCTGGAAGACGACAAAGAGATGCTGGAAGACCTGGTGGCTGCAGCATTCAACGACGCAGCACGTCGTATTGAAGAAACGCAGAAAGAAAAAATGGCCTCTGTATCCTCCGGAATGCAGCTGCCGCCTGGCTTTAAGATGCCGTTCTGATGCAAACCAGCCCGCTGTTAACACAGCTTATGGAAGCACTGCGCTGTCTGCCGGGCGTTGGCCCGAAGTCGGCGCAGCGTATGGCGTTCACGCTGCTTCAGCGCGATCGTAGCGGCGGGATGCGTCTGGCGCAGGCGCTCACCCGGGCGATGTCGGAAATCGGCCACTGCGCCGATTGCCGCACTTTCACCGAACAGGAAGTCTGTAACATCTGTTCGAATCCGCGTCGTCAGGAAAACGGTCAAATCTGTGTGGTGGAGAGTCCGGCGGACATCTACGCCATTGAGCAGACGGGGCAGTTTTCTGGTCGTTATTTTGTGTTGATGGGGCATCTGTCACCGCTGGACGGCATCGGTCCGGATGATATCGGGCTTGACCGTCTGGAACAGCGTCTGGCAGAGGAAAAAATCACTGAAGTGATCCTCGCCACCAATCCCACGGTTGAAGGTGAAGCTACCGCTAACTACATTGCCGAGCTTTGCGCGCAATATGACGTGGAAGCCAGCCGAATCGCTCATGGCGTACCGGTTGGCGGCGAACTGGAAATGGTCGATGGCACCACGCTGTCACACTCCCTTGCCGGGCGTCATAAGATTCGTTTTTAAGCAAACGAGAGCAGGATCACCTGCTCTCGCTTGAAATTATTCTCCCTTGTCCCCATCTCTCCCTCATCCTGTTTTTAACCTTAAAATGGCATTATTGAGGTAGACCTACATGAAAGGACAAGAAACTCGTGGTTTTCAGTCAGAAGTGAAACAGCTTCTGCACCTGATGATCCATTCTCTCTATTCCAATAAAGAAATCTTCCTGCGTGAGCTTATCTCTAACGCCTCCGATGCGGCGGACAAGCTGCGTTTCCGTGCGCTATCTAACCCGGACCTGTACGAAGGTGATGGCGAACTGTGCGTTCGTGTCTCTTTCGATAAAGACAAGCGCACGCTGACCATCTCCGATAACGGCGTGGGGATGACCCGCGACGAAGTGATTGACCATCTGGGGACTATCGCTAAATCCGGTACCAAATCATTCCTCGAATCCCTGGGTTCTGACCAGGCGAAAGACAGCCAGCTGATCGGTCAGTTTGGTGTTGGTTTCTACTCTGCGTTTATCGTGGCCGACAAAGTGACTGTGCGTACTCGCGCGGCAGGCGAAAAACCAGAAAACGGCGTCTTCTGGGAATCGGCTGGCGAAGGTGAATATACCGTTGCCGACATCACCAAAGAAGATCGTGGTACTGAAATCACCCTGCATCTGCGTGAAGGCGAAGACGAGTTCCTCGATGACTGGCGCGTGCGTTCCATCATCAGCAAATACTCCGACCATATCGCGCTGCCGGTAGAGATCGAAAAACGCGAAGAGAAAGACGGCGAAACCGTTATCTCCTGGGAGAAAATCAACAAAGCGCAGGCGCTGTGGACTCGTAACAAGTCGGAAATCACCGATGAAGAGTACAAAGAGTTCTACAAACACATCGCCCACGACTTTAATGATCCGCTGACCTGGAGCCACAACCGCGTTGAAGGTAAGCAGGAGTACACCAGCCTGCTGTACATCCCGTCCCAGGCTCCGTGGGATATGTGGAACCGTGATCATAAACACGGCCTGAAACTGTACGTCCAGCGTGTGTTCATCATGGACGACGCAGAACAGTTCATGCCGAACTATCTGCGCTTCGTGCGTGGTCTGATTGACTCCAGCGATCTGCCGCTGAACGTTTCCCGTGAAATCCTCCAGGACAGCACGGTAACGCGTAACCTGCGCAATGCGCTGACCAAGCGTGTGCTGCAAATGCTGGAAAAACTGGCGAAAGACGACGCGGAAAAATACCAGACCTTCTGGCAACAGTTTGGCCTGGTACTGAAAGAAGGTCGGCGGAAGATTTCGCTAACCAGGAAGCGATCGCCAAACTGCTGCGTTTTGCTTCTACCCATACCGATTCTTCTGCGCAGACCGTATCTCTGGAAGACTACGTTTCCCGCATGAAAGAAGGGCAGGAGAAAATCTACTACATCACCGCAGACAGCTATGCGGCAGCGAAGAGCAGCCCGCACCTGGAACTGCTGCGTAAGAAAGGCATCGAAGTTCTGCTGCTTTCCGACCGCATCGATGAGTGGATGATGAACTATCTGACTGAGTTCGACGGTAAACCGTTCCAGTCGGTGTCTAAAGTTGACGAGTCGCTGGAAAAACTGGCTGACGAAGTTGATGAGAGCGCGAAAGAAGCGGAGAAAGCACTGACTCCGTTCATCGACCGTGTGAAAGCCTTGCTCGGCGAGCGCGTGAAAGATGTCCGTCTGACTCACCGTCTGACCGATACGCCAGCGATCGTTTCGACCGACGCGGACGAAATGAGCACTCAGATGGCGAAACTGTTCGCTGCGGCGGGCCAGAAAGTGCCAGAAGTGAAATACATCTTCGAACTGAACCCGGATCACGTACTGGTGAAACGTGCGGCAGATACTGAAGATGAAGCGAAGTTCAGCGAGTGGGTAGAACTGCTGCTGGATCAGGCGCTGCTGGCAGAACGCGGCACGCTGGAAGATCCGAACCTGTTTATTCGTCGTATGAACAGCTGCTGGTTTCCTGATGTCATGCCGATGACCTTTGTGTCATCCGGCATTTTTCTTTTCATCATCTGCACTTTCCGCAAATTATCTCGCCATTAACCGTTTCAGCCTCAGGTGCCTTTCTTGAGGCAATCGCCTGTTGGTGGTATCGTTTATCGCTTTTTCAAAAAATTCGACACATTTTAAGGGGATTTTCGCAATGCGTATCATTCTGCTTGGCGCTCCGGGCGCGGGGAAAGGGACTCAGGCTCAGTTCATCATGGAGAAATATGGTATTCCGCAAATCTCCACTGGCGATATGCTGCGTGCTGCGGTCAAATCTGGCTCCGAGCTGGGTAAACAAGCAAAAGACATTATGGATGCTGGCAAACTGGTCACCGACGAACTGGTGATCGCGCTGGTTAAAGAGCGCATTGCTCAGGAAGACTGCCGTAATGGTTTCCTGTTGGACGGCTTCCCGCGTACCATTCCGCAGGCAGACGCGATGAAAGAAGCGGGCATCAATGTTGATTACGTTCTGGAATTCGACGTACCGGACGAACTGATTGTTGATCGTATCGTAGGCCGCCGCGTTCATGCGCCGTCTGGTCGTGTTTATCACGTTAAATTCAATCCGCCGAAAGTAGAAGGCAAAGACGACGTTACCGGTGAAGAACTGACTACCCGTAAAGACGATCAGGAAGAAACCGTACGTAAACGTCTGGTTGAATACCATCAGATGACTGCACCGCTGATCGGCTACTACTCCAAAGAAGCGGAAGCGGGTAACACCAAATACGCGAAAGTTGACGGCACCAAGCCGGTTGCTGAAGTTCGCGCTGATCTGGAAAAAATCCTCGGCTAATCAAGCCGCAGCAGATCTGCTTTCGGGCAGGTCTGCTCATCCACCTCAGGCAATACCTCTCACAGCAATTAGTTCTTCTTCCTCACTTTTCCGCTACAATTATCAACAAGTTGAATCGATAAGAGGCGGTAATGCGTCAGACTAAAACCGGTATCCTGCTGGCAAACCTGGGTACGCCCGATGCCCCCACACCTGAAGCGGTAAAACGCTATCTGAAACAATTTTTAAGCGACAGACGCGTGGTTGATACCTCACGGTTGTTATGGTGGCCATTGCTGCGCGGCGTTATTTTGCCGCTGCGCTCGCCGCGTGTGGCGAAGCTGTATGCCTCTGTCTGGATGGAAGGTGGCTCGCCGCTGATGGTTTACAGCCGCCAGCAACAGCAGGCGCTGGCACAACGTTTACCGGAGACGCCCGTAGCGCTGGGAATGAGCTACGGCTCGCCATCACTGGAAAGCGCCGTCGATGAACTCCTGGCAGAGCATGTAGATCATATTGTGGTGCTGCCGCTTTATCCGCAATTCTCCTGTTCTACGGTCGGTGCGGTATGGGATGAACTGGCACGCATTCTGGCGCGCAAACGTAGCATTCCGGGGATATCGTTTATTCGTGATTACGCCGATAACCACGATTACATTAATGCACTGGCGAACAGCGTACGCGCTTCTTTTGCCAAACATGGCGAACCGGATCTGCTGCTGCTCTCTTATCATGGCATTCCCCAGCGTTATGCAGATGAAGGCGATGATTACCCGCAACGTTGCCGCACAACGACTCGCGAACTGGCTTCCGCACTGGGGATGGCACCGGAAAAAGTGATGATGACCTTTCAGTCGCGCTTTGGCCGGGAACCCTGGCTGATGCCTTATACCGACGAAACGCTGAAAATGCTCGGAGAAAAAGGCGTAGGTTATATACAGGTGATGTGCCCGGGCTTTGCTGCGGATTGTCTGGAGACGCTGGAAGAGATTGCCGAGCAAAACCGTGAGGTCTTCCTCGGTGCCGGTGGGAAAAAATATGAATATATTCCAGCGCTTAATGCCACGCCAGAACATATCGAAATGATGGCTAATCTTGTTGCCGCGTATCGCTAAAGCTGAGCGGTAAAGAACTGAGCGCCGTCGCGAAGAGCCTCGTCGGCGGTTTTCATCATTCGTGAATAATGCAAAAAGACATGCAGCGTACCTGGGTAGAGTTTGAACTCACAGGGCTGCTGATGCGCCGCTAACGTCTGGTAAAGCAGACGGCTGTCATCCAGCAGCGGATCGAACTCCGCCCCGGCAATAAAACAGGGCGGAACTTCGCGAGTGAGATCATTATTAAACAGACAGTAATACGGTGACTCGCGGTCCGCGTCGTTGCTTAAATACGCCTCTTCATACATCTGCAAATCCTGTTGCGTTAAGCCATCCCAGACACCGCCCAACAGACGACGAGTCACGGAATCCCGTAATCCGTAAAGCCCATACCACAGCAAAACACCCGCAATTTTACCGCAATCGATCTGTTTATCACGCAACCACAACGCACTGGCGAGCGCCAGCATGGCACCTGCGGAATCACCGGCAAAGCCAATGCGGGACATATTGATTTGATAATCCTCCGCCTGCTGGTGGAAATAACAACAAGCAGCCACAATTTCCTCTATCGCTTGCGGAAAACGCGCTTCAGGTGAAAGGGGGTAATCAATACCAATCACCGTACATTGGCTGTAGCTTGCCAGCAGGCGCATGATGCGATCGTGGGTATCGAGATTGCCGAGAATAAAACCGCCTCCATGCAAATAAAATAGCGTCGCCGGGCTATCTGGCTGCGGACAAAAGAGACGTGTTTCCACCTGCCCATATTTTGTTGGAACCATGTAAGCTCTGGTTGCCATTTCTGGAGCGCCCGCATTCCAGAATCGGCGCTCAAGCGTGTAATACTGTCGTTGCTCAGCAATCGTTCCCGTTGCGGGCCAGGACGGTAAATCCGGCTGAAGAGTATTCACAACGGTCTTCATTTCAGCAGAAATAAGGTCCAGAACAGGTAGTTTGTTTTCCGGCTTCATACAAAAACTCCTTTCAAATTACGTCATTGTAAGGAACCACTGCCATGAAAATGCGATCCCGCCTGCTGATATTGAAACTGGCTGCGTCTCGCGCGCTCCCGTCAGATTGTGTTAACATTCGCCGCTCAGTTAACCACCCGTAAAAACAACCATGAAATTTCCCGGTAAACGTAAATCCAAACATTACTTCCCTGTAAATGCACGCGATCCGCTGCTTCAGCAATTCCAGCCAGAAAACGAAACCAGCGCCGCCTGGGTCGTAGGTATTGACCAGACGCTGGTCGATATTGAAGCGAAAGTGGATGATGAATTCATTGAGCGTTATGGATTAAGCGCCGGGCATTCACTGGTGATTGAGGATGACGTAGCCGAAGCGCTTTATCAGGAGCTAAAACAGAAAAACCTGATTACCCATCAGTTTGCGGGTGGCACCATTGGTAACACCATGCACAACTACTCGGTGCTCGCGGACGACCGTTCGGTGCTGCTGGGCGTCATGTGCAGCAATATTGAAATTGGCAGTTATGCCTATCGTTACCTGTGTAACACTTCCAGCCGTACCGATCTTAACTATCTACAAGGCGTGGATGGCCCGATTGGTCGTTGCTTTACGCTGATTGGCGAGTCCGGGGAACGTACCTTTGCTATCAGTCCAGGCCACATGAACCAGCTGCGGGCTGAAAGCATTCCGGAAGATGTGATTGCCGGAGCCTCGGCACTGGTTCTCACCTCTTATCTGGTGCGTTGCAAACCGGGTGAACCCATGCCGGAAGCAACCATGAAAGCCATTGAGTACGCGAAGAAATATAACGTACCGGTGGTGCTGACGCTGGGCACCAAGTTTGTCATTGCCGAGAATCCGCAGTGGTGGCAGCAATTCCTCAAAGATCACGTCTCTATCCTTGCGATGAACGAAGATGAAGCCGAAGCGTTGACCGGAGAAAGCGATCCGTTGTTGGCATCTGACAAGGCGCTGGACTGGGTAGATCTGGTGCTGTGCACCGCCGGGCCAATCGGCTTGTATATGGCGGGCTTTACCGAAGACGAAGCGAAACGTAAAACCCAGCATCCGCTGCTGCCGGGCGCTATAGCGGAATTCAACCAGTATGAGTTTAGCCGCGCCATGCGCCACAAGGATTGCCAGAATCCGCTGCGTGTATATTCGCACATTGCGCCGTACATGGGAGGGCCGGAAAAAATCATGAACACTAATGGAGCGGGGGATGGCGCATTGGCAGCGTTGCTGCATGACATTACCGCCAACAGCTACCATCGTAGCAACGTACCAAACTCCAGCAAACATAAATTCACCTGGTTAACTTATTCATCGTTAGCGCAGGTGTGTAAATATGCTAACCGTGTGAGCTATCAGGTACTGAACCAGCATTCACCTCGTTTAACGCGCGGCTTGCCGGAGCGTGAAGACAGCCTGGAAGAGTCTTACTGGGATCGTTAAGTTATCGTCGGTTCGTAGGCCAGATAAGGCGTTCACGCCGCATCTGGCATTTGGCTCTCGATGCCTGATGCGACGCTGGCGCGTCTTATCATGCCTACATATTTTTCATATTTTACATCCGGCAACCACCGTTTACCCCGTCACCACCTCACCCGCCGGTGGCGTTTCCAGCAGTTCCAGCATGGTACGGGCGATTTCACGCTCGCCCATCACTACCTGATTCGCACCACGTTCGGTGATATACGCCACTTCATCGTCATAATGGGCGCGGGCAATAATCTCAATATCCGGATTTTTCGCGCGGGCAGATGCCACAATCTCACCCGCTTCATAACCGTTGGGAATCGTCAGGATCAGCCATTTTGCACATTCCAGATGCGCCAGTTGCATAATTTCTTCGTTCGCCGCATTGCCCAATACTGCGCGGACCCCGCGCTCTCGCAGCTCATCAACACGGGTTCGTGACGTCTCAATCACCACCAGCGGAATATCAGAGGCGAGCAATTTCTCCCCCAGCAGGCTGCCTACACGACCGTAACCCACCAGTAGCGCATGGTTGCAAATATCCACTGGGATCTGCTTCTCTTCTTCGATTGCCTCTTCCAGCGTCTGCTCTTCCAGCGTTTTGGTCTTCGCCAGATATTTCTCCAGTAGTGCGAACAGTACCGGGTTGAGCATAATCGACAGGATCGCCCCTGCCAGTACCAGGTTTTGTCCGGCCTGCGGCAGTAAATTCAATGCCATTCCCAGTCCCGCCAGGATAAACGCGAACTCACCAATCTGCGCCAGGCTGGCGGCGATGGTTAATGCCGTACGTTGGGAGTGACCAAACAGTCGCACTAGGAAAAATGCGGCTAACGACTTACCAAACAGAATAATCGCCAGCGTCGCCAGCACTGCCAGCGGTTGCTGAATCAGAATTAACGGATCAAACAACATCCCGACGGAGACAAAAAACAGCACCGCAAACGCGTCGCGCAATGGCAGCGTATCGTGGGCGGCACGGTGACTCAGTTCAGACTCGTTCAGTACCATCCCGGCAAAGAACGCACCGAGTGCAAAGGAGACATCAAACAGCTCTACCGCACCAAAGGCAATCCCTAACGCCAGCGCCAGCACCGACAGGGTAAACAGCTCGCGAGAACCGGTTGCCGCGCTGCGTGCCATAATCCACGGCACCAGACGGCGACCTACCAGCATCATAATGGCGATAAATGCGATCACTTTGCCGATGGTGATCCCCATATCGACTGCAAGAGTGGCAAAGCCCACATCGCCCTGTTCCATCATTCCTGCCACTGCGGGCAGCAACACCAGCGTCAGAACCATTACCAGGTCTTCCACAATCAACCAACCGATGGCGATTTGCCCACGCTGACTGTCAATTAATTGCCGTTCTTCAAGTGCGCGCAGTAACACCACGGTACTGGCGGTGGAAAGACATAAACCGAACACGATACCGGGCATTAACGACCAGCCCAGCACGGCAGAGAGCGCCATACCCAGCAGCGTCGCCACGGCTATCTGGGCGATCGCACCGGGAATGGCGATGGCCTTTACCGCCATCAAATCCTTCAGCGAAAAGTGCAAACCGACGCCAAACATCAACAGAATGACGCCCAGTTCAGCCAGTTCCGGCGCAAGCTTGGTATCGGCAACAAAGCCCGGAGTGAATGGTCCTGCCAGCACACCCGCTAACAGATATCCCACCAGAGGAGAAATACGTAGTTTATTGGCCAGCATGCCGAGGATAAAGGCGAGCACAAGGCCGCCAACAATGGTGGTGATAAGCGGGGTGGCGTGATGCATTCCGTCTCCTTTTCCTGGTGGTTATTGTCCATTTTTGGCCGGGAAAACCAAAATTACAGGTAATAGTTTATGACAATTTCATTGATGATGTTCATGAATAATTATTGAATTTTGCAGAAAAATGGAATTAGCTGCAAAAAAAGCACGGTTCGGAAAACAGAAGGCGGTTTAACAGAGGAAAGGCTTATGGCGACTGTAAAACGATGCAGCCAAAGTTTGCCTTTGGCTGCAATGAAATCAGTCTTTATGCCGGTTATCAGGCAGGAATATGGTCAACATCCCCAATAGTGGCAGGAAAGCACAGATTTTATAGACTAACTCGATGCTGGTGTGATCGGCGATAAGCCCCAGAACTGCCGCTCCCAGACCTCCCATGCCAAAAGCAAAACCGAAAAAGAGTCCAGAAACCATACCGATACGTCCCGGAAGTAGCTCCTGAGCGTAGACCAGAATGGCAGATAATGCCGAAGCGAGGATAAATCCAATAATCACCGTTAAAACCCCCGTCCAGTGCAGGCTGGCGTAGGGTAAAATCAGCGTAAACGGCGCAACGCCGAGGATAGAGCCCCAAATCACATATTTCCGTCCAATTTTATCCCCTACAGGCCCGCCGATCACTGTACCTGCCGCAACGGCAAACAGGAAGGCAAACAGATGAAGCTGGGCATTCTGGATAGATAATCCGAATTTTTGCATCAGATAAAAGGTGTAATAGCTGCTGGGTAATGCTGCCAACTTACTGATTTAGTGTATGATGGTGATTTTAAGGTGCTTGCGTGGCTTCCATTTCCATCAGATGTCCTTCCTGCTCCGCTACTGAAGGCGTGGTGCGTAACGGCAAAAGCACTGCCGGACATCAGCGCTATCTCTGCTCTCATTGCCGTAAAACATGGCAACTACAGTTCACTTACACCGCCTCTCAGCCCGGTACGCACCAGAAAATCATTGATATGGCCATGAATGGCGTCGGATGTCGCGCCAGTGCACGCATTATGGGCGTTGGCCTCAACACGGTTTTACGTCACTTAAAAAACTCAGGCCGCAGTCGGTAACCTCG
>NZ_MDGW01000320.1:0-1517 GCF_001712525.1 Shigella sp. FC1661 | reverse complement strand
AACGCCCATAATGCGTGCAGTTGCCCGGCATCCAACGCCATTCATGGCCATATCAATAATTTTCTGGTGCGTACCGGGTTGAGAAGCGGTGTAAGTGAACTGCAGTTGCCATGTTTTACGGCAGTGAGAGCAGAGATAGCGCTGATGTCCGGCAGTGCTTTTGCCGTTACGCACCACCCCGTCAGTAGCTGAACAGGAGGGACAGCTGATAGAAACAGAAGCCACTGGAGCACCTCAAAAACACCATCATACACTAAATCAGTAAGTTGGCAGCATCACCTTAGCGATGATAAAAAATCTCACCGTCGTAGGCTTTAATGATTTTACCGTCGGTGTCGCTGATCAACACGTACGCGCCACCCATATAGGTCCAGTGCGTCCCGGCATCAGGCGCGGGCAGGTTACGTAACTGCCACTGCTTAATGTTGTACTCATCGGTGCGGTACATCTCTGGGACGGTATCGCCTGGTTTGAAATGCTTAAAGTCAGCAATGAAACTGCTTAACTCATACTTAGAAATTCCCGAGGTATTGGTCGAACCCGCGGTGGCTGGTGCGGCCCAGGCGGCACTGGTAACCAGCAAAAGCGCACCCAGCAACATCTTATTTTTAATGGTCATAAACTCTCCACTTTGGGGATCTGTAATATCAGTCGCATATCTTTCCTGCCATACAATATAACTGACAAGCGATATTTTGTTAGTGATCCCATGATTTCGTAAAAAGTGTAAATGAAAGGATGCCCTAAAAGCATCCTTAGCGAGCAGAGAGTCAGCGGAAATAGCTGATTTAAGAATCATCCTGGGCTGAAGATAACATGCAAGCCTAAAGGATTGAGTTATCGCATTATGCCCATGAAGCCATGTACGCCCATATACACACCGACTAAGCCAATCAACAGACTGGAAAAATAGGGGGCGCGTTTAGCGAGAGTGTTAAATCCGCTCCAGCGTTTTGCGACCTGCTGAACGCTGATTGCTGCGCCAACGCCTACGGTGACAAGCGTTAACGCCAGGCCAATGCTGAAACTGACGACCAGTGTTGCGCCCAGTGTCAGGGCTTTCAACTGAATGCATATCAACAGCACGGTAATTGCTGCCGGGCAGGGGATAAGGCCACCGGTTAAGCCAAATAACAAAATTTGCCAGTTGGTGACCTCTCTACCATCAAAGCGTCGTTTAATGTCATTGGCATGGGCTCGTGCATGGGCATCCTGATACTCGCCATGTTCGTGATGGTGATGATGTCCATGGTCGTGGTGATGTTCGTGATCGTGATGATGATGCTCATAATCATGCCCGTGCATATTCTCCAGCCAGTTGCGTTCGCCGCGCCAGGTACGCCAGAACATCCAGAACGCGGTGCTAATAATGATCACTGCGGAAATCAGCTGGAGCCACGGTTCTGCTGATTGAGCAGTAAGGCAGTATGACTTTCCGTGAGACAGATGCTGGCCAACGTGGGATATTTAACGCGGGTTAACATCGTTGTCAGAGCCGCATGGGTGAGCTGTTGCTA
>NZ_MDGW01000319.1:0-1520 GCF_001712525.1 Shigella sp. FC1661 | reverse complement strand
AACACGCCAGTTCGCCCGGATGTTGGGACTTGAACCGAAGAACACGGCGGTGCGGAGTCCGGAGAGTAACGGAATAGCAGAGAGCTTCGTGAAAACGATAAAGCGTGACTACATCAGTATCATGCCCAAACCAGACGGGTTAACGGCAGCAAAGAACCTTGCAGAGGCGTTCGAGCATTATAACGAATGGCATCCGCATAGTGCGCTGGGTTATCGCTCGCCACGGGAATATCTGCGGCAGCGGGCTTGTAATGGGTTAAGTGATAACAGATGTCTGGAAATATAGGGGCAAATCCAGAATATCTCAATTTTTAAACATAAAATGCGAATTATTTAGTACAAAAAGTGAACTTCTGATGATCTTTCCCTGTGCGGGTTATCCTCACTCAGCAGGTTGCCCCATTCGTCATACTCTACACGCCATCCGGTTCGGCCGTCACTGCGTATCAGCGCCAGCGGCAGTCCCCGGTGGTCGCAGTGGTACAGGTGAATTTTACGCAGCGGCGTGTATTCCGGCTCCATCTGGTTTTTCATCATGATAATGGTGGCTGTGGCTGCCGCCGTCACGGATGCGCTGCTCGTCTTTTTCCGTCAGCTAGCCCCGTTCGTTGTACTGCCAGCACTCGGCATCTTCATCATTCACGGTACGGTGCGTCAGGCGGTCGGCTTCATCGTAATGCCAGAACGTGACCAAGCTTTGATGTCGCTCACTGTGATCTAGTACACGCTACACCCTCCGTCAGGGTGCGAACCACGCCCACGATTTCTGCTTGGTTCTGTCTTACTGTGATTTACATTTATTTTTAGAGTTCTGTACATTTTTAATAAGCAATGATTCATTCAGATACTGTCCCCAATATATATTTAACGCCTTTTCAGTATTTGGATCATTATATTCATTACATAAATATTGGAATGTAAAAGAAATAGCCACCCTTTTATTACGACTAAAGCAATCAAGATTTTTTGCTATCCATGTAGTGCTGGGGATACCATTCCTAACAGGAGGAGTGAGCATATTTAAAATAGTATCCACTAAAGCATCAGCTTCGTAATAATTTTCAATAAAAAGTTTTAAATAGGCTGCAATATAATATGAGAATGCTGGTTTAGTGAGACACATGACAGCATCGGTAATGACTCCAACTTACTGATAGTGTTTTATGTTCAGATAATGCCCGATGACCTTGTCATGCAGCTCCACCGATTTTGAGAACGACAGTGACTTCCGTCCCAGCCTTGCCAGATGTTGTCTCAGATTCAGATTATGTCGCTCAATGCGCTGAGTGTAACGCTTGCTGATAACGTGCAGCTTTCCCTTCAGGCGTGATTCATACAGCGGCCAGCCATCCGTCATCCATACCACGACCTCAAAGGCCGACAGCAGGCTCAGAAGACGCTCCAGTGTGGCCAGAGTGCGTTCACCGAAGACGTGCGCCACAACCCTCCTCCGTATCCTGTCATACGCGTAAAACAGCCAGCGCTGACGTGATTTAGCACCGACGTAGCCCCACTGTTCG
>NZ_MDGW01000318.1:0-1523 GCF_001712525.1 Shigella sp. FC1661 | reverse complement strand
TTTCTGGTGCGTACCGGGCTGAGAGGCGGTGTAAGTGAACTGTAGTTGCCATGTTTTACGGCAATGAGAGCAGAGATAGCGCTGATGTCCGGCAGTGCTTTTGCCGTTACGCACCACGCCTTCAGTAGCGGAGCAGGAAGGACATCTGATGGAAATGGAAGCCACGCAAGCACCTTAAAATCACCATCATACACTAAATCAGTAAGTTGGCAGCATTACCACTTGCCACTTCTGTTTCCTGCGGCGAGATCATGCGGACATTTTTCATGACCTGGGATTGCATCACCGTCTGGCTACCAGAGTCTTCCGGGCGTTGCTAGGTCTGGATCTCCTGATCGTTACCGCCAACAGTACGCCAGTTGGTAATTGCACCACTGAAGATGTCACGCACCTGTTGTTCAGTCAGGGAATTAACCGGATTATCCGCATTGACGATGAAAACAAACGCTTCACGGGCAAAAGGCGTGTACAGCAAAGTAATGCCCGATTCCTCAGCGCGTTTTTTCTGCCCACCGGAAGGTTGCGCCACAAAAATAATATCAGCATCACCTTTAACAATCCTGTTATACGCATCGGGGGTACGAGAGCTCTCCGGATATTCCCTGGTGTGAAAATCTTCCGGTATAACGCTTAAAGCATAAAATGCAGAGGCATAAATTGGGTACGCCGCCGTAGCACCATCGAGTCGCAGCCAGTTTTGCGTAAACTGAATTTGCGGTTTACCACGCAGTGGTGTCAGTTGATTATTGAGTTTATCGGGTCGCCAGGCCCAGGTATCAATATTTTCGCGCACACCGACGCCGGGATTGAGCTGTTTATATAAATAACCCTGATAACCAGCGACAAAACCAAGCATGAGAAGGATAAACAGGAGGGAATTACGGCAACGTAGCCCGGATGTACCGGTTAAAGGATGTCTGGTTGGCCGGCCGTACCCCAGCGAAAAACTGATATGCGCGCCAACGGGTATAATGACTATCCACCAGTACTCACCTCCGACTACTGAGACTAACAAAACGCCCAGCCAGGGGAGCATAAGATCAGCCAACCAACCCGATCCCATCTGGTGAAATTGATAATCTGCCAGATGCAGCGCGATTATCCAGCCAACCAGGATTAATAAACCGGGTACTAAAAAAAGACATTGTCGCCAGACGGCTATTTCTCTTTTTTCTGGTGCACTATCGCCTGCCCATACTCGCCCCAGGTGATGCTGCCAACTTACTGATTTAGTGTATGATGGTGTTTTTGAGGTGCTCCAGTGGCTTCTGTTTCTATCAGCTGTCCCTCCTGTTCAGCTACTGACGGGGTGGTGCGTAACGGCAAAAGCACTGCCGGACATCAGCGCTATCTCTGCTCTCACTGCCGTAAAACATGGCAACTGCAGTTCACTTACACCGCTTCTCAACCCGGTACGCACCAGAAAATTATTGATATGGCCATGAATGGCGTTGGATGCCGGGCAACTGCACGCATTATGGGCGTTAGCCTCAACACGATTTTACGTCACTTAAAAAACTCAG
>NZ_MDGW01000317.1:0-1528 GCF_001712525.1 Shigella sp. FC1661 | reverse complement strand
CTCCAGGTTGTGTGACATGGGAACTCATTCTGGATGGTTACTCTGAAAGCTCATATTCTGCCACACCCCGATTTGCAGCCGCCAGGCTGCCGTGGTTCAGGCATTTCATTATCAAAATCACATTAAACGGCCGTAATCAGACATGATTTGTGCGCCGACACAGATCATCGTCACAATGTTCAGGTCTCTGCCATTGTTTTTATCAGGGGATCGCTTTTCCCGTAAGTGATTCTGTATAGCGTTCTGTTACCATTTGCGATAACATTAATTGCATAGCAAATTGTTACCAATGGAGGTTTTTATGTCTACAGCTGCAAGCGTCCGTAAAACACCGCGAGAACATCAGATTAACATCCGGGCAACTGATGAGGAACGAGCCGTTATTGATTATGCTGCGAGCTTGGTCAATAAGAACCGTACCGATTTCATCATGGAACTGGCGTACCAGGAAGCTAAAAACATTATCTTGGATCAACGTTTATTTGTGCTGGATAACGAACGTTATGATTCGTTTATTACGCAACTGGAAGCTCCTGTGCAGAATGCAGAAGGGCGTGAACGTCTGATGGCGGTAAAGCCTGAATGGAAATAAATGTCACCGCGCCAGCATTGTTGACGGATGAGCATATACTTCAGCCATTTGACTGTGGAAATGAGGTGCTAAGTAACTGGTTACGTGGTCGGGCTATGAAAAACCAGATGCTCAATGCTTCTCGCACGTTCGTTATTTGCTTGGAGGATACTTTACGTGTTGTGGGATACTACTCATTAGCTACTGGTTCCGTCACTCATGCCGAGCTTGGTCGCAGTTTGCGGCATAACATGCCCAATCCTGTCCCTGTTGTTCTGTTAGGGCGTCTGGCTGTTGATGTTTGTACCCAGGGGCATGGTTTCGGTAAATGGCTACTAAGTGATGCCATTCACCGGGTTGTCAATCTGGCTGATCAGGTTGGCATTAAGGCTGTTATGGTACATGCAATTGATGATGACGCCAGAGCATTTTATGAGCGTTTTGGTTTTGTTCAGTCAGTTGTGGCACCTAATACCTTGTTTTATAAAGTCTGAGTCTGAGGTAGCCTGAGTTTAACGGACACTCCTTCCTGAAATAGAATGGCATCAGAAGGAGCCAATAATGAGCAGAAAAACCCAACGTTACTCTACTGAAGTGGCACACTGAATTTGGCCACCTGAACAGAGGTGATATGCTCACCTCAGAACAACACAGGTGCTCCAATGAAAAAAAGAAATTTTAGCGCAGAGTTTAAACGCGAATCCGCTCAACTGGTTGTTGACCAGAAATACACGGTGGCAGATGCCGCCAAAGCTATGGATGTTGGCCTTTCCACAATGACAAGATGGGTCAAACAACTGCGTGATGAGCGTCAGGGCAAAACACCAAAAGCCTCTCCGATAACACCAGAACAAATCGAAATACGTAAGCTGAGGAAAAAGCTACAACGCATTGAAATGGAGAATGAAATATTAAAAAAGGCTACCGCGCTCTTGATGTCAGACTCCCTGAACAGTT
>NZ_MDGW01000316.1:0-1543 GCF_001712525.1 Shigella sp. FC1661 | reverse complement strand
CGACATCCGACGCCATTCATGGCCATATCAATGATTTTCTGGTGCGTACCGGGCTGAGAGGCGGTGTAAGTGAACTGTAGTTGCCATGTTTTACGGCAATGAGAGCAGAGATAGCGCTGATGTCCGGCAGTGCTTTTGCCGTTACGCACCACGCCTTCAGTAGCGGAGCAAGAGGCGGGCAAGAGTTTTTGCTGCCTGCGCATTGATAATCTTGAGTTTATGAGTCGTCATTACGGCTTAATGATGCGCGTTCACTGTATCCGCTCAATTTGCCGTACGCTGCTGCCGTTGATGCAGGAAAACGAAAAGTTGTATCAATTGCCGGGTAGTGAACTGCTGTTAGTGCTGAGCGGGCCGGAAACGGAAGGGCGACTCCAGCATATGGTTAACATCCTGAATAGTCGGCAAATTCACTGGAACAATACCGGGCTGGATATGGGCTATGGTGCTGCCTGGGGGCGTTTTGATGGAAATCAGGAAACCCTGCAACCCTTGTTGGGGCAGTTAAGCTGGCTGGCGGAGCAATCCTGCGCACATCATCATGTGCTGGCGCTGGATAGCAGAGAAGAGATGGTTTCCGGGCAGACCACTAAACAGGTGCTATTGCTGAATACCATTCGCACGGCGTTAGATCAGGGTGATTTGCTGCTCTACGCCCAGCCAATTCGCAACAAAGAGGGTGAAGGTTATGATGAGATCCTCGCGCGACTGAAATATGACGGCGGCATTATGACCCCGGATAAGTTTCTGCCCCTTATTGCTCAGTTTAACCTTAGCGCGCGTTTTGATTTGCAAGTGCTGGAATCCTTGTTGAAGTGGCTGGCAACACACCCTTGCGACAAAAAAGGACCGCGCTTTTCAGTCAATTTAATGCCGCTCACGCTGCTGCAAAAGAATATTGCCGGGCGGATTATTCGTCTGTTTAAGCGTTATCACATCTCCCCGCAGGCGGTCATTCTTGAGATCACCGAGGAGCAGGCGTTTTCTAACGCAGAAAGCAGCATGTACAACATCGAGCAGCTGCATAAGTTTGGTTTCCGGATTGCGATTGATGACTTTGGCACCGGCTATGCCAACTACGAACGGTTAAAGCGTTTGCAGGCTGATATCATCAAAATTGATGGCGTCTTTGTGAAAGATATTGTCACGAACACGCTGGATGCGATGATTGTGAGATCAATTACCGATCTGGCGAAAGCGAAGTCATTGAGTGTGGTCGCGGAGTTTGTCGAGACGCAACAGCAGCAGGCGCTATTGCATAAGCTCGGGGTGCAATATCTGCAAGGGTATTTGATTGGTCGCCCGCAGCCATTAGCTGATTAACAGGCGTAAAAAAACCGGGGAATTATCCCTAATGCCGATCAGTTAAGGATCAGTTGACCGATCCAGTGGCTGTGTAAGAATCCGGAAACGCTCACTTGTTTCCGGATTTTTTTATGCACATTTGGACAGGCTCTTGATCTGGTATCCCGTTACGATTCTCTGCGTAACCCACTGACTTCTCTGGGGGATTACCTCGACCCCGAACTCATCTCTCGTTGCC
>NZ_MDGW01000315.1:0-1555 GCF_001712525.1 Shigella sp. FC1661 | reverse complement strand
GTAATACCTGACTGCAATATCTGGTCGATCTCGTCGCAGTAACCTACCCGATACGCCTTTGAGGCTGTTTACCAGACTGGATATCGCCAGTTTGGGAGGATAGTTAATTAACAAATGGACGTGATCTGGTTCGCCATCCATTTAAACCAGTTCAGCTTCAAAATCAGCACATACATTTGAAAAGTAAGTGCGTAGTTTTTCTGTCGCGTCATAGTCAAAAATCTGACGTCGGTATTTGGTGACAAAGACCAGGTGAACATGCATCAGGAAAACACAATGCCTTCCACGCCGGATATCGGTTTCTTTTTTCACAGACCAAAGTATCATTTGGCCTGTGAAACGACTACAAGCATTTAAATTCCAGTTAAGACCCGGTGGTCAACAGGAGCGTGAAATGAGGCGCTTCGCAGGCGCATGTCGTTTCGTTTTCAATCGTGCTCTGGCACGTCAGAATGAGAATCATGAGGTCGGTAATAAATACATCCCTTACGGGAAAATGGCTTCCTGGCTGGTTGAGTGGAAAAATGCCACTGAAACGCAATGGCTTAAAGATGCCCCGTCACAGCCATTGCAACAGTCACTGAAAGACCTTGAGCGGGCTTACAAAAACTTCTTCCAGAATCGGGCTGCTTTTCCCCGATTCAAAAAGCGGGGACAGAATGATGTATTCCGCTACCCGCAGGGCGTTAAGCTCGATCAGGAAAACAGCCGTATTTTTCTGCCGAAACTGGGCTGGATGCGCTACCGGAACAGCCGTCAGGTCACGGGTGTTGTGAAAAATGTCACTGTCAGCCAGTCCTGCGGTAAGTGGTACATCAGTATTCAGACAGAAAGTAAAGTATCAACTCCGGTTCACCCTTCAGCATCAATGGTCGGGCTGGATGCTGGCGTGGCTAAACTCGCCACGCTGTCAGATGGCACAGCCTTTGAGCCTGTAAACAGTTTTCAGAAAAACCAGAAGAAGCTGGCGAGACTTCAGCGACAGTTAAGCCGCAAGGTCAAATTCAGCAACAACTGGCAGAAGCAGAAACGCAAAATACAGCGACTGCATTCCTGTATCGCAAATATCCGCAGGGACTACCTTCACAAAGTCACAACGACCGTCAGCAAAAACCACGCAATGATAGTCATTGAGGATTTGAAGGTCAGCAACATGTCAAAGTAAGCAGCGGGTACGGTCAGCCTGCCGGGGCGCAATGTCCGGGCAAAATCAGGTTTAAACCGTTCGATACTGGATCAGGGCTGGTATGAAATGCGCCGCCAGCTTGAGTACAAGCAGCTCTGGCGTGGCGGTCAGGTGCTTGCTGTTCCGCCAGCGTACACAAGCCAGCGTTGCGCGTGCTGTGGTCATACAGCGAAAGAAAACCGCCTGTCACAAAGTAAATTCAGATGCCAGGTATGTGGATATACAGCGAACGCCGATGTAAATGGCGCTCGTAACATTTTAGCGGCGGGGCACGCCGTTCTTGCCTGTGGAGAGATGGTGCAGTCAGGCCGCCCGTTGAAGCAGGAACCCACCGAAATGATTCAGGCGACAGCCTGAACGTAGCAGGGA
>NZ_MDGW01000314.1:0-1558 GCF_001712525.1 Shigella sp. FC1661 | reverse complement strand
GTGCGTACCGGGCTGAGAGGCGGTGTAAGTGAACTGTAGTTGCCATGTTTTACGGCAATGAGAGCAGAGATAGCGCTGATGTCCGGCAGTGCTTTTGCCGTTACGCACCACGCCTTCAGTAGCGGAGCAGGAAGGACATCTGATGGAAATGGAAGCCACGCAAGCACCTTAAAATCACCATCATACACTAAATCAGTAAGTTGGCAGCATTACCTCTCAATAGCGTTGGTTAATGAGCATAGCCACGCTCCTGTAACGCTCACAAAACTCATCTGCCTGCGGCGGGTGTTCTGGTCAGTAGTAGATGTTTAAGGCGTGGCAGAGACATTTCATCCTTACTCTACGGCATTGTTCTACATACATTGGTTGTGGTACTCACTCATCATCAGTGAGCGAACAGAGAATAGTTCAGTGATTTGAGTAATTAACCTGATTAAATGAATGGGTATAATAAATGATAATACTCTGGCTTTATCGTTAATTACTTAATTCCACATGTAAGCAATTTGCCCGCTTGGCATAGCGGGCATTTTTTCCAGGTACTTTTGAATGAGTACTGATGGATAAATACATTGCAGTGGCGTGCCACGTACCAAAACACCAGCCCTCATTCGAAACCACCCACCGCACTTCTTCCTTTAAATGGCGTTAGTCATGAAATATAGACCGCCATCGAGTACCCCTTGACCCTTAACTCTTCCTGATACATGAATGATGATTTGGTGGCCCCTGCTGGACTTGAACCAGCGACCAAGCGATTATGAGTCGCCTGCTGTAACCACTGAGCTAAAGGGCCTTAAGTATGCAATAACAATACTTATAAACCACGCAATAAACATGATGATCTTATGATGTAAATAGCAGATTTTTATGCGTTCTCATCCATCCTGGGTCGTCAATACATGCGACATAAAACCCGACATTGCCTCCATTCGCAAAGTCGATACTCGCAGTCAACAAGCAAATGTTAATAATTAGCACTATCTATAGTTATCATCGATTCAATGATACTTTGTAATGATTTTGTATCTAATAATATAACTTTATTACATTAGCTGAAGAGTTTTCGCATCATTATGATATCTGTTACTTTTCACTCCATAAAAATAAACTTCATATAGCAATATATTCTTTCATAGATCTTATTCTGCTAATCATTAGTTTCGTATGAGCGATTTTTGACAGTTGCCTCTCCAGACCACATCGATAATTAAAAAAACAGATTTAAGCATTATCCTTTTCCATATAAATACTGGATAAATGGATTTGCCCCTATATTTCCAGACATCTGTTATCACTTAACCCATTACAAGCCCGCTGCCGCAGATATTCCCGTGGCGAGCGATAACCCAGCGCACTATGCGGATGCCATTCGTTATAATGCTCGAACGCCTCTGCAAGGTTCTTTGCTGCCGTTAACCCGTCTGGTTTGGGCATGATACTGATGTAGTCACGCTTTATCGTTTTCACGAAGCTCTCTGCTATTCCGTTACTCTCCGGACTCCGCACCGCCGTGTTCTTCGGTTCAAGTCCCAACATCCGGGCGAACTGGCGTGTT
>NZ_MDGW01000313.1:0-1564 GCF_001712525.1 Shigella sp. FC1661 | reverse complement strand
CTGCGCTAAAATTTCTTTTTTTCATTGGAGCACCTGTGTTGTTCTGAGGTGAGCATATCACCTCTGTTCAGGTGGCCAAATTCAGTGTGCCACTTCAGGGCGGCATCCGGCATATAGGCAGCATGAACGCAACACAGGCTCTCGTACGGAACGTGGGAACCTGTCGTCTCGATGCTAAGGGAGCGGCGCGGAGCAGAGGCACTGCAAGCGCCTGAGTACCGATGCGAGACACAGGGGCAGATGGCTTCGTAGTAGTGAGGAAGTGCCTGTAATGGGCATGGAGCGAAGGGGGTCAGTCGAGGCGTTTGAGGTTACCAATCGAAGCTATACCCGGTAATGGCGTAGGTTGACCTGCACTTGGCCAAGTGGATTGCCCGCAAACACAAGCGAGCGCGAGGTAGTCTGGTGCGTGCATTCGAGTGGTTACTGCGAATTCGTCACGACTGCCCGACGCTGTTTGCACACTGGTGCTTAGCTTACGATACTTGAATGGTTCAACGACAAGAGCCGTATGACGCGAGAGTGTCACGTACGGTTCCGTGGGAGCGTAGGGGGGCGGTGCCCCTGCGCCACCCGATATCCCCTTTGAGTGCGGTTACGTCCACAGAGGTAAATGCCGCTGACGCGGCATCTGTAATCTGTTACTTTGTGTATATCATTTGCTATATATTGTCAATATGCTATTGTTGTAAAGCAAATGATATACGGAGGCTTTATGAAATCAGGTGTTCAGCTCAATCTCAGAGCAAGAGAATCACAGCGGATACTCATTGATGCTGCTGCAGAAATTCTTCATAAGTCGCGTACAGATTTCATTCTGGAAATGGCCTGTAAAGCTGCTGAAGATGTTATTCTCGACCGGCGGGTGTTTAATTTTAATGACAGGCAATATGAAGAGTTCATTGAAATGCTTGATGCTCCGGTTGCAGATGATCCTGCCATCGAAAAATTGCTGGCAAGGAAACCTCAATGGGATGTGTAACTGCACCAGAACCTTTATCCTCATTTCATCAGGTCGCTGAATTTGTCAGCGGTGAAGCTGTACTTGATGACTGGTTAAAGCAGAAGGGGCTAAAAAATCAGGCAATCGGAGCCACCCGGACTTTTGTTGTATGCAGAAAAGGTACGCAACAAATAGTCGGTTTTTACTCACTGGCCACTGGTAGTGTCAATCATACAGAAGCTACAGGTAACCTTCGGCGCAATATGCCAGACCCCATTCCTGTAATTATACTTGCACGCCTGGCTGTAGATGTGTCATTTCGAGGAAAAGGGCTTGGCGCGGATTTACTTCATGATGCAGTTCGTCGTTGTTACAGGGTTGCCGAAAATATCGGTGTGCGTGCAATTATGGTTCATGCGCTTACGGAAAACGCAAAACAGTTTTATATTCATCATGGTTTTAAGCCATCAAAAACTCAGGTGCAAACATTGTTTCTTAAACTCCCTCAATAGGGAGTAATGCGTAAGCGTCAACGGAGCACCGTATTGACGCTTATTTATTGGTGAGTGCTACGTTCCATGGCAGGAGTTCGTCAACACGGTTGGAAGGCCATTCCGGCAG
>NZ_MDGW01000312.1:0-1569 GCF_001712525.1 Shigella sp. FC1661 | reverse complement strand
AGAATATCGCCGCATCGCCACGCGTTACGACAAAACGGCGAGAAATTACCTGGCGATGGTGAAACTGGGCTGCATCCGACTCTTTTATCAACGCTTACGCCATTAAGAGGGACACAGCCTAGTGAAATTACCGACAAGAAGGGAAAGGGCCTTCCCGAGAGTGGTAAAGGAGAGGCCCTGGAAATACCCCACAGCCCTGAAAAAGAGCCAGTCAGTTGCTTAACTGACTGGCATTAGCCCTGAAGGTCGGGGTTATAAGGCGTACTGGCTAAAAGCATTATTTTTTCTGATTGTTAGCGAATTCATCTTTCGCTTTTTGTAATTGTGCCTGGAACACAGGATTTGAGTGCAGTGTTGCTACAATAGCAGAGCCAACAATACGTGCTGCGTCAACATCACTTTGCCAGTGATAACCGCAAATAACCCTGCTGTCCCCCAGTTCATAACCCCGTTTCAGAATGGTATCCTGGCGTGCCGGATTTATTTCGGACAATACAAGTGCTGTTGCCCAACCAATCGATGTATGACCTGATGGATAAGAGCCATTTCTGGATAATGTATCCTGTTCTTTTGTATTACACGTAGAAACACCATAAAAAGCAAAAGGTCGAATACGCATATAATATTCTTTTGCTGAACGCGTTGCCAAGTCTCCGGCATCCTCAATCATATTTGTCAGTAATTTATGCAATTCTGGTGAATCTTTAGCCGTTATCGGAGAACCAAAAGCAGCAGAAAATACATTTGCCACGCCACCACTACTGAGATTGGCATCCTCAGCTGCCAGCTTCCCTCTTTCAGTATTTCGCAATAAACGCCCCTTTTCATACATGGCCTGGTCATTCAGGAAGGCAATACTTCCGATTTGTGGTGGAGGCGGTAATAATGCCAGACTGTCAATAGCATTATCGTTTGTCAGGTAGTAAAGGTCAGGTTTTGTTGTCACATCATTTCCCGGAGGGAATGATGCAAAGGTATTTAAAGAAAATACCCCGACAATACTAAGAGTAAAAAGCTGTCTTTTCATATAACATCTCCTTATAGAGGATAAATATTTATAATTATTTTATTAAGAGTATAAAGTACTGGATAATAAAATTGTGTGCACTATCACATAATTTAAATAAATCAGAAGATGCTAAAACAAAGGTTACCTATTAAATATCCGTTATGAACAAGCATAAAAAGGAGGACGTTTAAAACACCCAGAACAAACAGTTAGAATTAAGTTCTTACCAACAAGGGGAATAAGCAACTTGTATTTTTGAGTTGCTTTTACAGACAATGACTCCAATTAGTAGAACATATGTTTTTCGATAAACGCACCGATAACTTTTTGAGGTAGCCTGAGTTTAACGGACACTCCTTCCTGAAATAGAATGGCATCAGAAGGAGCCAATATTGACGGGTAAAGCCCTGTTTATGGTGCTCAGGAGCCAGCGCCCACCTGCCGGGCTAATCCACCACTCCGATCGAGGTTCACAGTACTGCGCATACGATTACCGGGTCATACAGGAGCAGTCTGGTCTGAAAACATCAATGTCGCGTAAAGGTCACTGTTACGACAAC
>NZ_MDGW01000311.1:0-1580 GCF_001712525.1 Shigella sp. FC1661 | reverse complement strand
GTGCGTACCGGGCTGAGAGGCGGTGTAAGTGAACTGTAGTTGCCATGTTTTACGGCAATGAGAGCAGAGATAGCGCTGATGTCCGGCAGTGCTTTTGCCGTTACGCACCACGCCTTCAGTAGCGGAGCAGGAAGGACATCTGATGGAAATGGAAGCCACGCAAGCACCTTAAAATCACCATCATACACTAAATCAGTAAGTTGGCAGCATTACCCTTTCATCTTACCTTCGCCCGCATCGCCTTCAATCAGTTTCGTCTGTACCAGATGCGCTTCATTCAATGCCATCCGTGACTGATCCATCATGGCTTTTGCTGCGGCAAAATCGCCCTGCTTCGCCTGTTTCAGTGCCGCATACGCCAGGCTGCGCGCTTGTCCGGAGTTGATGATAAGCCCCATCACCACTTCTTCCAGCTCTTCAGCTTCTGTTTGCGTATCGGGAATGTTATCGAGATCCATCATACATCGTTCCTCTCTCTTCTTACCGGCACGATTAACCGTACCGGCATCGATTAAAATTTCAGGGCGTTAGCGATATCTTCTTCGCTCTCTTCTTTATCAATCGCGTTTTGCGCTTTGTTAGCCACCACAACAAAGGGCAGATAAATTAACGTTGCGATATCAAGGTTGAAGAGTGCGACCAGCAATGCAGCGACGCTACCGTTGGTGTTAAAGAAGGCTCCCAGACCGGTTGGCATGGTCCACGGTGCAATATTGGTCACCGGAGGAATAATGCCCATGTAGTACGCTGCGAGGGTGATTGCCGCCAGAATCGGTTGTACCAGTACAAACGGGATAAACATCACCGGGTTCATGATAATTGGCAGACCAAACAGAATCGGTTCGTTAATCTGGAAGATGCCGGACGGCAGCGCCAGTTTTGCCACCTGACGATAATCAGCACGGCGAGAGGCGATAAAGATAGCCAGGATCAGGCCTAAAGTCGCACCACTGCCCCCAAGGAAAATAAAGGAGTCCAGCATCGGCTTGGCCCAGATATGGAAGGTCTTACCGGCTGCCAGCGCCGCTTCGACGGAACCATATTGCTGATAGGTCGCGATATTTTCCAGCGCCCACGGCGTCATAATGCCGTTGTCCAGTGCGGTCAGCGCCAGCGCGCCATGAATACCGAAGAACCAGAGCAGTGGAACAAAGATCACATAGGCCCAGCCCACCACGCTACCCAACGATGCCAGTGGGGTTGAGATGGTATCCATAATGATCTGATGGAAGTTGGTGCCCCAGGTATTCAACGCCCAGGCAATAATCCCCATAACGGAAAGAATAATAAAGCCGGGAATTAATGCCGAGAAGGAACGCGATACTGAAGCAGGTACGCTGTCGGGCAGTTTAATGACCCAATTGCGGGTAATGCTGCCAACTTACTGATTTAGTGTATGATGGTGATTTTAAGGTGCTTACGTGGCTTCCATTTCCATCAGATGTCCTTCCTGCTCCGCTACTGAAGGCGTGGTGCGTAACGGCAAAAGCACTGCCGGACATCAGCGCTATCTCTGCTCTCATTGCCGTAAAACATGGCAACTACAGTTCACTTACACCGCCTCTCAGCCCGGTACGCAC
>NZ_MDGW01000321.1:0-27532 GCF_001712525.1 Shigella sp. FC1661 | reverse complement strand
ACTGGCCGATAAACCGGGTCGGCGAACTGCTCCCCTGGCGCGTAGCACTGCCGACTGAATAACACATCCCCGTCAATACGGTTCTTGCTGCACGCTTACGATGTTAACCCGCGTTAAATATCCCACGTTGGCCAGCATCTGTCTCACGGAAAGTCATACTGCCTTACGAAATAACTGGCTGGCTGCTACACCATGTTGCCGGGCAACGAGGGAGACCGTCATCCCCGGTTCAAAGCTCTGCTGAACAATTGCGATCTTTTCCTGTGTGGTACGCCGTCTGCGTTTCTCCGGCCCTAAGACATCAATCATCTGTACTCCAATGACTAGTCTAAAAACTAGTATTAAGACTATCACTTATATTTAAGTGATACTGGTTGTCTGGAGATTCAGGGGGCCAGTCTACAGAGTTTGAGTTTCATCTGATTATAGCGACGCCAGATTCAGTTAATTACGCTATATTTAAGGCTACATTCATGCCCAATTCACAGCCGGATTTAGTTTCGTGGACTGGCGATAGTTCTACTCAACCATCTATGTCGAAAATTTCGGACAGCAGGGTATCCATGTCAGCCTGTCCTGGATTAGAGCAGTATGATAGCCAGACCAAAACGGGATGGACATGTAATGAATTAAAGATGTTTGTTTATTACGATGGGAATTTACATGGTTGTCCGTGGATTGTGTCGTCGTTTGTTAAGAGTAGAGATCCCTTCGCTAAAACGTATGATGATGATTTTCCTGACTATATTGGCCCAACGAAGGTGAGTTCTTCATGTCCGGCGGTGCCCCTGGCATCGTATGATGTTTCCTGGAATGAAAATTATGTTGTACATAACAAAGTCGTCAGGTTGCAGTCAACAGGTGGTGTTATTGAGCAAACACTGCCCACTTTCCTGATGGAAAATGGCAAACTGTGTAACGGGAATAATTTTGATGAGCGTGGTGTCTACTGCCGTTTTATCGCACAGCAGATGACCTTCTCGACTTCCGGCTGTGATAATGCCAAAGTGACGGTGACGCCTGAGCCGCAACCGATTACGTCCAGGCAACTGCATGATATGAAGCTACGCGTGGACACGACATCTCGACAGCCCATAGATTCTACCTGCCGATTCACTTACATACTGAATATGTATTAGCGCACCTTTTCTCACCTGGCAGGGTCATTCGCTCCTGCCACAACACGCTCAACTCCTCAGGGCAACTCCGGCGGCAACCACTCTTCCACTTCAATCAACACCAACAAAGCCGCATCACCGCCGTACTCTTTCGGTGCCTGGTGAAATGCCATCACATGCGGATGTTGTGCCAGCCACAGCGGTGTTTGTTGCTTCAAAATATGCTTCCCGTGCCCATGCATCACGCAGGCACAAAACACATGTTCGCGGCGACAGGCGGCAATCAACGCGCCCAGTTCCTGCTTGGCCTGCAGCTGCGTCAGACCGTGTAAATCCAAAAACAATTCCGGTGAATAATCGCCGCGGCGCAGTTTCTTCGCCTCGAAATGGCTGACATCCGGGCGAACATATTTCACCGGACCTTCGGTATTTAATAACGGCTGAAACTCATCGGAGAAATAATGGCTGGCATCAGCCTGCTCCTGGATCAAGCGTTTCACCGGCACTTCGCTGATTTTTTTACGCTGCGGTCGGTGGACAATCGTGTCCTGCTTAATCTTGCGAGTCCCCGCCATCAACTGGCGAAACAGAGCCTGGTCCTCCTCGCTAAGTGTTGTTTTCTTTTTCATTTATCTGTCTCTATTTCTAATTTTCCTACAGTTTACCCGACTCGTAGCACAATCGATCGTTTTAAACGTATTTTTCCTCACTCACCGCGCGTGAATGCTGATTTATCGTCATCTTCATGGCAAACTAGCCGCCGAAATTATTGCGATCATGCCCTGGAGGAATACGTGGATAAAATTTTCGTTGATGAAGCAGTAAATGAGCTGCAAACCATTCAGGACATGTTGCGCTGGTCAGTGAGCCGCTTCAGCGCGGCAAATATCTGGTACGGTCACGGCACCGATAACCCGTGGGATGAAGCCGTACAGCTGGTGTTACCATCGCTCTACCTGCCGCTGGATATCCCGGAAGATATGCGCACCGCGCGTCTGACCTCCAGCGAAAAACATCGTATTGTTGAACGCGTGATCCGCCGCGTCAACGAGCGCATTCCGGTGGCTTACCTGACCAACAAAGCCTGGTTCTGCGGTCATGAATTTTACGTCGATGAACGCGTGCTGGTGCCGCGCTCGCCGATTGGTGAACTGATCAACAATAAATTTGCCGGACTCATCAGCAAACAACCGCAGCATATTTTAGATATGTGTACCGGTAGCGGCTGCATCGCCATTGCCTGTGCTTATGCCTTCCCGGATGCAGAAGTCGACGCGGTGGATATCTCTCCCGACGCGCTGGCGGTTGCTGAACAGAACATCGAAGAACACGGTCTGATCCACAACGTCATTCCGATTCGTTCCGATCTGTTCCGCGACTTGCCGAAAGTGCAGTACGATCTGATTGTCACTAACCCGCCGTATGTCGACGCGGAAGATATGTCCGACCTGCCAAACGAATACCGTCACGAGCCGGAACTGGGCCTGGCATCTGGCACCGACGGCCTTAAACTGACGCGTCGCATTCTTGGAAACGCGGCAGATTACCTTGCTGATGATGGCGTGTTGATTTGTGAAGTCGGCAACAGCATGGTACATCTTATGGAACAATATCCGGATGTTCCGTTCACCTGGCTGGAGTTTGATAACGGCGGCGATGGTGTGTTTATGCTCACCAAAGAGCAGCTGCTGGCGGCCCGTGAATATTTCGCGATTTATAAAGATTAAGTAAACACGCAAACACAACAATAACGGAGCCGTGATGGCTGGAAACACAATTGGACAACTCTTTCGCGTAACCACCTTCGGCGAATCGCATGGGCTGGCGCTCGGCTGCATCGTCGATGGTGTTCCGCCAGGCATTCTGCTGACGGAAGCGGACCTGCAACATGACCTCGACCGTCGTCGCCCTGGGACATCGCGCTATACCACCCAGCGCCGCGAGCCGGATCAGGTCAAAATTCTCTCCGGTGTTTTTGAAGGCGTTACTACTGGCACCAGCATTGGCTTGTTGATCGAAAACACTGACCAGCGCTCTCAGGATTACAGCGCAATTAAAGACGTTTTCCGCCCAGGCCATGCTGATTACACCTACGAACAAAAATACGGTCTGCGCGATTATCGCGGCGGTGGACGTTCTTCCGCCCGCGAAACTGCCATGCGCGTGGCGGCAGGGGCGATTGCCAAAAAATATCTCGCCGAGAAATTTGGTATTGAAATCCGCGGCTGCTTGACCCAGATGGGCGACATTCCGCTGGAAATCAAAGACTGGTCGCTGGTTGAACAAAATCCGTTCTTCTGCCGATCCGGACAAAATCGACGCGTTAGATGAACTGATGCGCGCGCTGAAAAAAGAGGGCGACTCCATCGGCGCGAAAGTCACCGTTGTTGCCAGTGGCGTCCCCGCCGGACTTGGCGAGCCGGTATTTGACCGCCTGGATGCCGACATCGCCCATGCGCTGATGAGCATCAACGCGGTGAAAGGCGTGGAAATTGGCGACGGCTTTGACGTAGTGGCGCTGCGCGGCAGCCAGAACCGCGACGAAATCACCAAAGACGGTTTCCAGAGCAACCATGCGGGCGGCATTCTCGGCGGTATCAGCAGCGGGCAGCAAATCATTGCTCATATGGCGCTGAAACCGACCTCCAGCATTACCGTGCCGGGGCGCACTATTAACCGCTTTGGCGAAGAAGTTGAGATGATCACCAAAGGCCGTCACGATCCCTGTGTCGGGATCCGTGCAGTGCCGATCGCTGAAGCGATGCTGGCGATCGTTTTAATGGATCACCTGTTACGGCAGCGGGCGCAAAATGCCGATGTGAAGACTGATATTCCACGCTGGTAAAAAATGAACAAAACCGCGATTGCGCTGCTGGCTCTGCTTGCCAGTAGCGCTAGCTTGGCAGCGACGCCGTGGCAAAAAATAACCCAACCTGTGCCGGGTAGCGCACAATCGATAGGCAGTTTTTCTAATGGCTGTATTGTCGGCGCTGACACGTTGCCGATACAGTCCGAACATTATCAGGTCATGCGTACCGATCAGCGTCGCTATTTCGGTCACCCGGATCTGGTGATGTTTATCCAGCGTCTGAGTAGCCAGGTGAGCAATCTGGGCATGGGTACGGTGCTGATTGGCGATATGGGGATGCCCGCTGGTGGGCGTTTCAACGGCGGTCATGCCAGCCACCAGACCGGACTGGATGTCGATATCTTTCTGCAACTGCCGAAAACTCGCTGGACCTCCGCGCAGCTCTTGCGCCCGCAAGCACTGGACTTAGTTTCCCGCGACGGTAAACACGTTGTCTCCACGCTGTGGAAGCCAGAAATTTTCAGCTTGATCAAACTCGCCGCCCAGGACAAAGACGTCACGCGCATTTTTGTTAATCCGGCGATTAAACAACAACTTTGCCTTGATGCGGGCACCGATCGCGACTGGTTGCGCAAAGTGCGACCCTGGTTCCAGCATCGCGCGCATATGCATGTACGATTACGTTGCCCTGCCGATAGTCTGGAGTGTGAAGATCAACCTTTACCGCCACCAGGCGATGGTTGCGGGGCAGAACTGCAAAGCTGGTTTGCACCTCCAAAACCAGGAACAACAAAGCCTGAGAAGAAGACACCGCCTCCGTTGCCGCCTTCCTGCCAGGCGCTACTGGATGAGCACGTGATCTAATGGAAACGTTTAATAGCCTGTTTATGGTTTCCCCGCTGTTGCTGGGAGTTCTCTTTTTTGTCGCCATGCTGGCGGGATTTATCGACTCGATTGCCGGTGGCGGTGGGTTACTCACCATTCCGGCATTGATGGCTGCGGGAATGTCTCCCGCTAACGCGCTGGCAACCAATAAACTGCAAGCCTGCGGCGGCTCTATTTCCGCCACTATCTACTTTATTCGCCGCAAAGTGGTTAGTTTAAGCGATCAGAAACTCAATATCGCCATGACCTTTGTCGGCTCAATGAGCGGCGCACTGCTGGTGCAATACGTTCAGGCTGATGTCTTACGGCAGATTTTGCCCATTCTGGTAATTTGTATCGGCCTCTATTTCTTGCTGATGCCAAAGCTGGGTGAAGAAGATCGCCAGCGCCGGATGTACGGTTTACCCTTCGCGTTAATTGCCGGTGGCTGCGTCGGTTTTTATGACGGATTCTTTGGCCCGGCTGCCGGATCGTTTTACGCGCTGGCCTTCGTTACGCTGTGCGGATTCAACCTCGCCAAAGCCACGGCTCACGCCAAATTACTCAACGCAACGTCAAACATTGGCGGTCTGCTGCTGTTTATTCTCGGCGGCAAAGTGATTTGGGCGACGGGCTTTGTCATGCTGGTGGGGCAGTTCCTCGGCGCGCGCATGGGTTCAAGACTGGTGCTGAGCAAAGGACAAAAACTGATCCGCCCGATGATCGTTATCGTCTCGGCGGTGATGAGTGCCAAATTACTTTACGATAGCCACGGACAGGAGATCCTCCACTGGTTGGGGATGAACTAATGAACAGTACACACCACTATGAGCAGTTGATTGAAATTTTTAATAGCTGCTTTGCCGATGAATTTAATACCCGTCTGATTAAAGGCGACGACGAACCGATCTATCTTCCTGCTGATGCGGAAGTACCGTATAACCGAATTGTCTTTGCCCACGGCTTTTATGCCAGCGCAATTCATGAGATTTCGCACTGGTGTATTGCCGGAAAAGCGCGCCGTGAGCTGGTTGATTTCGGCTACTGGTATTGCCCGGATGGGCGTGATGCCCAAACGCAAAGCCAGTTTGAAGGTGTTGAAGTGAAGCCGCAGGCACTCGACTGGTTGTTCTGTGTGGCGGCGGGATATCCGTTTAACGTCAGTTGCGACAATCTGGAAGGCGACTTCGAACCGGATCGTGTGGTGTTTCAACGGCGGGTACATGCGCAGGTGATGGATTATCTGACAAATGGCATTCCCGAGCGTCCGGCACGCTTCATTAAAGCACTACAAAATTATTATCACACGCTGGAACTTACGGCGGAACAGTTCCCGTGGCCGGAAGCGCTCAACTGAAGCCGGTGCCACGTTTTACAATGAGGAAAGAAGATGATCGCGGAGTTTGAATCACGCATTCTGGCATTAATCGACGGCATGATTGACCATGCCAGTGATGATGAGTTGTTTGCCAGTGGGTATTTGCGTGGCCACCTGACATTAGCCATCGCAGAACTGGAAAGTGGTGATGACCACTCCGCTCAGGCGGTGCATACGACCGTTAGCCAGAGTCTGGAAAAAGCCATTGGTGCCGGTGAATTGTCGCCGCGTGACCAGGCGCTGGTGACCGATATGTGGGAAAACCTGTTTCAGCAGGCGTCACAGCAGTAAGTTGCGGCGTCTGGAGCACCATGCCTGATGCGACGCTTATCGCGTCTTATCAGGCCTACACGTCACACGTAGGTCGGATAAGGCGTTCACGCCGCATCCGGCAAACACTGCGAGAGCAGATTACCCCGCCTTAACCGCTTTACCCTTCAACAATTTCCGCACCCATAACCGATTCGGGTTTAACGCCGCCAGCGTACTGGCATCCATCGGAATCGGTTCGTCGCTCATCTGCGCCGCCAGAATCTCGGCACACAGCGGGGCAGAACACAAACCGCGAGAACCTAAAGCCGCAAACATAAAGAGATCGTCAAAAACCGGCGCGCTTACCGCCTCATCTTTCTGCTCCGCCAACGACGCATATTCCACGAGTGTTGCCTCATAATCGGGAACATTGCCTACCATTGGCAGATGATCGCGGGTGGCACAACGCACACCGCAGCGCGCCTCTTTATCACTGACATCAACCTCTTTTGCCCACTGTGCCTGCGGGAAACAATCAATCAACCGCTGGCGATTCTGCTGCTGATCGTCCTCACTGTACGCCGTATCTTCGCTGCCGCGATGATAACTGGCACCAATACAATGATGTTGATTCGCCGGATTTTGTGGCGTGAGATAACCGTCATAGCACAGCACCTGCTTCAGCTCTGCCAATTCCGGCGTTGTCGGAATATGGCTGACCTGCCCGGCAACCGAATACACCGGGAGAGTCGACGTTTGGCTGAATCGGCTGATTTGATGCCCGTTCGCCAGTACCACTACGCTGTGTGTTGCTTGCTGATCTCCTGCAAAATTCAACAACCAACAGTCATCCTTACGGGATAAATTCTGTAACTGATATTGATAATAAATCTGCAAACCCTGCTGTTGCGCCAGTTCCAGCACATTACGGGTCAGTTCTGCTGGGCACAGCCAACCACCTTGCGGATAAGTAATGCCGCTGCAATTTGTCGCAACGCCCGTAATTTGTTCAACCGCATTTGCCTCAACGGCTACAGCCAGTTCTGCGGGTAAATCCATTGACAACATCTGTGTGATTTTATGCTGGCTTTTCTCATCCCAGCCTAACTGCGTGACGCCGCACCAGTCATGATCAAATTTAACGGGTAATTGGTCGTAAAACCGACGAGCAAAAGTAAACGCATTAGAGAAAAAGCGGTTTAGCGCCTCATCGTGTTTGCTTAATAACGGATACAGCGCCCCCTGGCGATTGCCGGAAGCACCCAGTGCGGGGGCCTCATCCGCGCAATAAAGCGTTACCTGCCAGCCGCGCCGTAATAGCGCCAGCGACAACAACGCGCAGGCAATACCACCGCCGATAATCGCCGCTTCCCGTTTGCTGCTGCCCGTGCGGTTAAACCACGGCGCGGAGCAGGGGAGCGGTAATGTCTGTTCCATCACCCCGCAAAGCATTTCCCGTTTGCGCCCAAAGCCCTTACGTTTTTGCATCGTGAATCCGGCGTCCTGCAAACCGCGGCGGACAAAACCGGCAGACGTAAATGTCGCCAGCGTGCCGCCCGGACGCGCCAACCTTGCCATGGCGTTAAACAGATTTTGCGTCCACATATCCGGGTTTTTCGCTGGCGCAAAGCCGTCCAGAAACCAGGCATCTACTTTTTGATTTAGCGAATCGTCCAGTTGGCTGGTCAGTTCGTTAATATCGCCAAACCATAAATCCAGCGTCACGCGGCCTTCATCGAGCAATAAACGATGGCAACCGGGCAAGGGCATTGGCCACTGCGCCTGAAGTTGTTCTGCCCACGGAGCCAGTTCCGGCCAGTGTTGATGCGCTAAGGCTAAATCCGCACGGGTGAGGGGAAATTTCTCAAAACTAATGAAATGTAAGCGTTGTAATTGCGCTTGCGGATGCGCTTCGCGAAACTGATCAAATGCCTGCCATAGCGTCAGGAAGTTTAATCCGGTGCCGAAGCCGCTCTCTGCTACCACAAACAGAGGATGTGGATGCTCAGGAAAGCGTACCTCTAATTGGTTGCCTCCCAGAAAAACATAACGCGTCTCTTCCAGCCCGTTATCGTTGGAAAAATAGACATCGTCAAAATCTCGGGAAACAGGTGTACCCTCAGCATTAAATTCGAGGTTGGCAGGTTGTATGGAGTAGTGTTTCACGTAAGTTACTCGTCTTACAGGCGGTGGCTCGATCTTAGCGATGTGTGTAAGGCTGCGCAAATTTCTCTATTAAATGGCTGATCGGACTTGTTCGGCGTACAAGTGTACGCTATTGTGCATTCGAAACTTACTCTATGTGCGACTTACAGAGGTATTGAATGAAACGTGCAGTGATTACTGGCCTGGGCATTGTTTCCAGCATCGGTAATAACCAGCAGGAAGTCCTGGCATCTCTGCGTGAAGGACGTTCAGGGATCACTTTCTCTCAGGAGCTGAAGGATTCCGGCATGCGTAGCCACGTCTGGGGCAACGTAAAACTGGATACCACTGGCCTCATTGACCGCAAAGTTGTGCGCTTTATGAGCGACGCATCCATTTATGCATTCCTTTCTATGGAGCAGGCAATCGCAGATACGGGCCTTTCTCCGGAAGCTTACCAGAATAACCCACGCGTTGGCCTGATTGCAGGTTCTGGCGGCGGTTCCCCGCGTTTCCAGGTATTCGGCGCTGACGCAATGCGCGGCCCGCGCGGCCTGAAAGCGGTTGGCCCGTATGTGGTCACCAAAGCGATGGCATCCGGCGTTTCTGCCTGCCTCGCCACGCCGTTTAAAATTCATGGCGTTAACTACTCCATCAGCTCCGCGTGTGCGACTTCCGCACACTGTATCGGTAACGCAGTAGAGCAGATCCAACTGGGCAAACAGGACATCGTGTTTGCTGGCGGCGGCGAAGAGCTGTGCTGGGAAATGGCCTGCGAATTCGACGCGATGGGTGCGCTGTCTACTAAATACAACGACACCCCGGAAAAAGCCTCCCGTACTTACGACGCTCACCGTGACGGTTTCGTTATCGCTGGCGGCGGCGGTATGGTAGTGGTTGAAGAGCTGGAACACGCGCTGGCGCGTGGTGCTCACATCTATGCTGAAATCGTTGGCTACGGCGCAACCTCTGATGGTGCAGACATGGTTGCTCCGTCTGGCGAAGGCGCAGTACGCTGCATGAAGATGGCGATGCACGGCGTTGATACCCCAATCGATTACCTGAACTCTCATGGTACTTCGACTCCGGTTGGCGACGTGAAAGAACTGGCAGCTATCCGTGAAGTGTTCGGCGATAAGAGCCCGGCGATTTCTGCAACCAAAGCCATGACCGGTCACTCTCTGGGCGCTGCTGGCGTACAGGAAGCTATCTACTCTCTGCTGATGCTGGAACACGGCTTTATCGCCCCGAGCATCAACATTGAAGAGCTGGACGAGCAGGCGGCAGGTCTGAACATCGTGACCGAAACGACCGATCGCGAACTGACCACCGTTATGTCTAACAGCTTCGGCTTCGGCGGCACCAACGCCACGCTGGTAATGCGCAAGCTGAAAGATTAATTCGCAGTAGGTCGGAGTAGTCGGAGTAGTCGGAGTAGGTCGGATAAGACGCGCCAGCGTCGCATCCGACGTTACGCGCCAATGCGGCCTCCGGCACTAACGCAAAAGGGAACCTGATTGGTTCCTTTTCACATCATTGACAATCGCCGCCAGTTCCAGGCAAACTTCCCGCTTTGTCGATTTCCTTCTGAAAAGACGTACGCGTTAAATCCTGCCAACGCACTGTAACCCTGAAACCAGAGAGATGAGACGGGGATACTCCTCGCCTTGCGCTGCATTCTGGAGTAATGCATGACTGCTGTAAGCCAAACCGAAACACGATCTTCTGCCAATTTTTCGCTCTTCCGCATCGCTTTTGCGGTTTTTCTCACCTACATGACCGTAGGGCTGCCGTTGCCGGTTATCCCGCTGTTTGTTCATCATGATCTGGGCTATGGCAATACCATGGTCGGGATTGCCGTCGGGATTCAGTTTCTGGCTACGGTGCTGACGCGTGGCTATGCCGGGCGACTGGCCGATCAATATGGTGCAAAACGTTCGGCGCTTCAGGGGATGTTAGCTTGTGGTCTGGCTGGCGGCGCGTTGCTGCTGGCGGCGATTTTGCCTGTCTCCGCACCGTTGAAATTTGCCCTGTTGGTCGTCGGGCGTTTGATTCTTGGCTTTGGTGAAAGCCAGTTACTGACAGGCGCTCTGACCTGGGGATTAGGCATCGTAGGGGCAAAACACTCTGGCAAAGTGATGTCATGGAACGGAATGGCGATTTACGGTGCCCTCGCTGTTGGTGCGCCGCTTGGCCTGTTGATTCATAGCCATTACGGTTTTGCCGCACTGGCGATCACCACAATGGTATTACCCTTACTGGCGTGGGCCTGTAACGGCACAGTGCGCAAAGTACCGGCCCTGGCGGGAGAACGTCCATCGCTGTGGAGCGTTGTCGGGCTTATCTGGAAACCAGGGTTAGGGCTGGCACTACAAGGCGTTGGTTTTGCGGTTATCGGGACTTTCGTTTCGCTCTACTTTGCCAGCAAAGGATGGGCGATGGCGGGCTTTACTCTTACCGCGTTTGGCGGCGCATTTGTCGTGATGCGCGTCATGTTTGGCTGGATGCCGGACCGTTTTGGCGGCGTGAAAGTGGCGATTGTCTCTCTGCTTGTAGAAACGGTGGGCTTGTTGCTGCTCTGGCAAGCCCCAGGTGCATGGGTCGCATTAGCGGGCGCGGCGTTAACCGGAGCCGGATGTTCGCTTATCTTTCCTGCGCTGGGCGTGGAGGTGGTTAAACGCGTCCCCTCACAAGTTCGCGGCACCGCACTGGGCGGTTACGCCGCGTTTCAGGATATCGCCCTCGGCGTCTCCGGGCCGCTGGCGGGAATGCTGGCGACCACGTTTGGTTACTCTTCGGTATTTCTTGCCGGGGCGATCTCTGCGGTGCTGGGTATTATTGTCACGATACTGTCATTTCGTCGGGGTTAACGAACCAGCCAGACCAGCATCAGGATAATCGCGACTAACAGTATCCACAGCACGGGACGCGTTGCCATATTTGCAACGTGTCCATCATCGGTGGAAAAGGATTAAGCAGCGGTTGCATATCACGCGGATCAATCCCTTTAACCCGCCGTTGATAAAGCTGATTAAGAATATCCTCGGCCTGGGCAGAAGAAAGCGATGATTGCGCAGAAAGGCCATATTTTTGCTGGATATATGCCGATAACGCCGCCAGTTCACTGGCATCTAAAGGTTGTTTTAGCGCCATCTGTAGTGATTCCAGCGTCGGCGTATTTTGCTGGCTTAGCGTCTGACGCGCCTGTAGCCAGGTCACCAGATGGTTAAACAGTTTCGCTGGAATTAACTCGCCATCTTTCACCCCGGAAAGTTCCAGCATCGATTGCCAGATCTGTTTGCTGGGTTCCCCCGTTGCCGCCGTAAGTTTGGTCACCAGCTGTTTTAGCGCATTGTGCTCCGCCGGTAATAAAGGACGGTCGGTCGCCTCGCGCTGCTGCGGTTGCGGAATAACCATCTTCCCTTCCTGCAATAGGGTGAGAATGGTTTTTAATTGCTCCGGTGAGAGCTGATTCAGCGGCGTCTGACCAAAGTTATGACGGATATAATCCGTGACCGCCTGACGATTATTCCCCAGACGTAAATACTCCCCTAATTGCGCTAAAAGCTGGCGGGCAGAATGGCTTTTTTGCGCGGCCAGCAGACGTTGCGCCAGATTATGCTCAGCGGCAGGGAAGTGACGCGAAAGCAGCGGTGAATCTCCCGACAGACCAATATCGTGCCTGATACCCGCCCACAGTTCTGCTCTTTGCTGTTGCGTCAGTGAGGTCACTTTCGTCATTAAGCTTTCCAGCGAAGTACGTTGCTGACTGGATAAAGGCTGATTGCCCGCGCCAGACGGCAGGTTATCTCCCTGACCTGGTGGTTGCCCAGGAGGAGGGCCGGAAATAGGTTGTATCATTACGTATCCTTATACCTGAAATCTTCGCAAGTATGCCTGGCCGCGAGATTATGGCACACTTGTCCGGTTAACTCTCGTCTCATACAGGTAACACAAACGTGAAAATCCTTGTTGATGAAAATATGCCTTATGCCCGCGACTTATTTAGCCGTTTGGGTGAGGTGACCGCGGTTCCCGGGCGTCCAATCCCCGTCGCTCAACTGGCAGACGCGGATGCGCTGATGGTGCGTTCGGTCACGAAAGTGAATGAATCTTTGCTGGCAGGAAAACCCATTAAATTTGTTGGCACTGCCACTGCTGGGACCGACCATGTCGATGAAGCATGGTTGAAGCAGGCGGGAATTGGTTTTTCCGCTGCACCTGGCTGTAATGCGATTGCGGTGGTGGAATATGTTTTCTCCTCACTACTGATGCTTGCCGAACGCGATGGATTTTCACTGCACGACCGTACGGTGGGGATCGTGGGCGTTGGTAACGTTGGACGTCGATTGCAGGCGCGACTGGAAGCGTTAGGGATTAAAACATTGCTTTGCGATCCGCCTCGCGCTGACCGTGGGGATGAGGGTGATTTCCGCTCGCTGGATGAATTAGTTCAGCATGCGGATATTCTGACTTTCCATACGCCACTCTTCAAAGATGGGCCGTACAAAACGCTGCATCTGGCGGATGAAAAACTGATCCGTAGCCTGAAGCCGGGAGCGATTCTGATTAACGCTTGCCGTGGCGCAGTCGTCGATAATACTGCGTTGCTGACCTGCCTGAATGAAGGCCAGAAGTTAAGCGTAGTGCTGGATGTCTGGGAAGGCGAACCGGAACTTAACGTGGAGTTGCTGACAAAAGTGGATATCGGCACGCCGCATATCGCAGGTTATACCCTGGAAGGTAAAGCACGCGGTACTACGCAAGTGTTTGAAGCCTATAGCAAGTTTATTGGGCATGAACAGCACGTTGCGCTGGATACATTACTGCCCGCGCCAGAGTTTGGTCGCATTACGCTGCATGGCCCGCTCGATCAACCGACGCTGAAAAGGCTGGTGCATTTGGTGTATGATGTGCGCCGCGATGACGCACCGCTGCGTAAAGTCGCCGGGATACCGGGTGAGTTCGATAAACTGCGCAAAAACTATCTTGAGCGCCGTGAATGGTCATCTCTGTATGTAATTTGTGATGACGCCAGTGCGGCATCATTGCTGTGTAAACTGGGTTTTAACGCCGTTCATCATCCGGCACGTTAATCTCTTCTTCATGCTCTCTGCTGTAACATTGGCAGGGAGCTTTGCTATTTCTGGAGTAAACCACCATGTCTGAAGGCTGGAACATTGCCGTCCTGGGCGCAACTGGCGCTGTGGGCGAAGCCCTGCTTGAAACGCTGGCTGAACGTCAGTTCCCGGTTGGGGAAATTTATGCACTGGCACGTAACGAAAGCGCAGGCGAACAACTGCGCTTTGGTGGTAAAACAATCACCGTGCAGGATGCCGCTGAATTCGACTGGACGCAGGCGCAGCTGGCATTTTTTGTCGCAGGCAAAGAAGCTACCGCTGCCTGGGTTGAAGAAGCGACCAACTCAGGTTGCCTGGTGATCGACAGCAGCGGACTGTTTGCTCTCGAACCCGACGTACCGCTGGTGGTGCCGGAAGTAAACCCGTTTGTACTGACCGATTACCGCAACCGGAATGTCATCGCCGTACCAGACAGTCTGACCAGCCAGCTGCTGGCGGCACTGAAACCGTTAATCGATCAGGGCGGTTTGTCGCGTATCAGTGTTACCAGCCTGATTTCAGCCTCCGCCCAGGGCAAAAAAGCGGTCGATGCGTTAGCGGGGCAGAGTGCGAAATTGCTCAACGGCATTCCGATTGACGAAGAAGATTTCTTCGGTCGTCAACTGGCGTTCAATATGCTGCCGTTGTTGCCGGATAGCGAAGGTAGCGTGCGTGAAGAACGTCGTATCGTTGACGAAGTACGCAAAATCCTGCAGGACGAAGGGCTGATGATTTCGGCAAGCGTCGTCCAGGCACCGGTATTCTACGGTCATGCCCAGATGGTCAACTTTGAAGCACTGCGTCCGCTGGCGGCAGAAGAAGCGCGTGATGCGTTTGCTCAGGGCGAAGATATTGTGCTCTCTGAAGAGAACGAATTCCCGACTCAGGTAGGGGATGCTTCGGGTACGCCGCATCTTTCTGTTGGCTGCGTGCGTAATGACTACGGTATGCCGGAGCAAGTCCAGTTCTGGTCGGTGGCCGATAACGTTCGCTTTGGCGGCGCGCTGATGGCAGTAAAAATCGCCGAGAAACTGGTGCAGGAGTATCTGTACTAATGTCCGACCAGCAACAACTGCCAGTTTATAAAATTGCGCTGGGCATTGAGTACGACGGCAGTAAGTATTACGGCTGGCAACGGCAGAATGAAGTCCGCAGTGTGCAGGAGAAGCTGGAAAAGGCGCTCTCCCAGGTGGCGAACGAACCCATCACCGTCTTCTGCGCCGGGCGTACTGACGCAGGGGTACACGGTACCGGGCAGGTGGTGCATTTCGAAACAACCGCGCAGCGCAAAGACGCGGCGTGGACCTTGGGCGTAAATGCGAATTTACCTGGTGACATCGCCGTGCGTTGGGTTAAAGCTGTACCTGATGATTTTCATGCCCGATTTAGCGCCACGGCTCGCCGTTATCGCTACATCATCTACAATCATCGGCTGCGCCCGGCGGTACTGAGTAAAGGGGTAACCCATTTTTACGAACCGCTGGACGCTGAACGGATGCATCGGGCTGCGCAATGCTTGCTGGGCGAGAATGATTTCACCTCGTTCCGTGCGGTGCAGTGCCAGTCCCGAACCCCGTGGCGCAACGTTATGCATATTAATGTCACGCGTCACGGTCCTTATGTGGTGGTAGATATCAAAGCGAATGCCTTTGTACATCATATGGTCAGGAATATTGTCGGCAGCCTGATGGAAGTCGGTGCCCACAACCAGCCGGAGAGCTGGATAGCAGAGTTGCTGGCGGCAAAGGACAGAACGCTGGCGGCAGCAACGGCAAAAGCGGAAGGGCTGTATCTGGTCGCGGTGGATTACCCTGACCGGTATGATCTTCCAAAACCGCCAATGGGCCCGCTATTTCTGGCGGACTAACGAGAATAATGCTCGGAACATTTCAGGCTGTAGCCAACGTAGTTACAGCCTGAAAGATGACGAGTACAAGGCATAGGCAAATATGGACCTGATTTATTTCCTCATCGATTTTATCCTGCACATTGACGTGCATCTGGCAGAGCTGGTCGCGGAGTACGGCGTCTGGGTTTATGCCATTCTGTTTTTGATTCTGTTCTGCGAAACGGGGCTGGTGGTAACGCCATTCCTGCCTGGTGATTCGCTGCTGTTTGTTGCTGGTGCATTGGCGTCGCTGGAAACTAACGATCTCAATGTCCATATGATGGTGGTGCTTATGTTGATTGCCGCTATTGTCGGTGATGCAGTGAACTATACCATTGGACGGTTATTTGGTGACAAACTGTTCAGTAACCCGGATTCGAAAATCTTTCGTTGCAGTTATCTTGATAAGACTCATCAGTTTTACGAGAGACATGGCGGCAAAACGATTATTCTCGCCCGTTTTGTACCGATCGTCAGAACGTTCGCGCCGTTTGTTGCGGGAATGGGCCACATGTCGTACCGTCATTTCGCCGCTTATAACGTGATCGGCGCACTGTTGTGGGTACTGATTTTTACCTACGCGGGTTATTTCTTCGGCACGCTCCCCTTCATTCAGAGCAACCTTAAGCTGATGATTGTTGGCATTATTTTTGTTTCAATATTGCCTGGGGTTTTCGAATTTATTCGTCACAAACGCGCTGCGGCACGCGCCGCAAAATAAAAAGTAACTCCGCGGTTCGACCACTTTTTTATCCAAAGTTTCGGGCTGTTATGTTTTAATGTGCAACATTCATGGTCTGTTGGGGGCAAAAATGGCATTATGCGTCCCCAAAGATAAAACTGGCATCGAACCAGGTTCAGACAGAAAGGTCCCTAATGAGCTGGATTGAACGAATTAAAAGCAACATTACTCCCACCCGCAAGGCGAGCATTCCTGAAGGGGTGTGGACTAAGTGTGATAGCTGCGGTCAGGTTTTATACCGCGCTGAGCTGGAACGTAATCTTGAGGTCTGTCCGAAGTGTGACCATCACATGCGTATGACAGCGCGTAATCGCCTGCATAGCCTGTTAGATGAAGGAAGCCTTGTGGAGCTGGGTAGCGAGCTTGAGCCGAAAGATGTGCTGAAGTTTCGTGACTCCAAGAAGTATAAAGACCGTCTGGCTTCTGCGCAGAAAGAAACCGGCGAAAAAGATGCGCTGGTGGTGATGAAAGGCACTCTGTATGGAATGCCGGTTGTCGCTGCGGCATTCGAGTTCGCCTTTATGGGCGGTTCAATGGGGTCTGTTGTGGGTGCACGTTTCGTGCGTGCCGTTGAGCAGGCGCTGGAAGATAACTGCCCGCTGATCTGCTTCTCCGCCTCTGGTGGCGCACGTATGCAGGAAGCACTGATGTCGCTGATGCAGATGGCGAAAACCTCTGCGGCACTGGCAAAAATGCAGGAGCGCGGCTTGCCGTACATCTCCGTGCTGACCGACCCGACGATGGGCGGTGTTTCTGCAAGTTTCGCCATGCTGGGCGATCTCAACATCGCTGAACCGAAAGCGTTAATTGGCTTTGCCGGTCCGCGTGTTATCGAACAGACCGTTCGCGAAAAACTGCCGCTAGGATTCCAGCGCAGTGAATTCCTGATCGAGAAAGGCGCGATCGACATGATCGTCCGTCGTCCGGAAATGCGCCTGAAACTGGCGAGCATTCTGGCGAAGTTGATGAATCTGCCAGCGCCGAATCCTGAAGCGCCGCGTGAAGGCGTAGTGGTACCCCCGGTACCGGATCAGGAACCTGAGGCCTGATAACTGATAAGGGCAGGGCCACTGGCTCTGCCCTTTTGCTATTCTCACCGTAACGAATCAGCGGATACCATGATTATCAAACGCACTCCTCAAGCCGCGTCGCCTCTGGCTTCGTGGCTTTCTTATCTGGAAAACCTGCACAGTAAAACTATCGATCTCGGCCTTGAGCGCGTGAGCCAGGTCGCGGCTCGTCTTGGCGTTCTGAAACCAGCGCCATTTGTGTTTACCGTTGCGGGTACGAATGGCAAAGGCACCACCTGCCGTACGCTGGAGTCGATTCTGATGGCGGCAGGGTACAAAGTGGGCGTCTACAGTTCGCCGCATCTGGTGCGTTATACCGAGCGCGTACGTGTGCAGGGTCAGGAATTGCCGGAATCGGCCCACACCGCCTCTTTTGCGGAGATTGAATCGGCACGCGGTGATATTTCCCTGACCTATTTCGAGTACGGTACGCTGTCGGCGTTGTGGCTGTTCAAACAGGCACAACTTGACGTGGTGATTCTGGAAGTAGGGCTGGGCGGTCGTCTGGACGCAACCAATATTGTCGATGCCGATGTCGCGGTAGTAACCAGTATTGCGCTGGATCATACCGACTGGCTGGGGCCAGATCGCGAAAGTATTGGTCGCGAGAAAGCAGGCATCTTTCGCAGCGCAAAACCGGCAATTGTCGGTGAGCCGGAAATGCCTTCTACCATTGCTGATGTGGCGCAGGAAAAAGGTGCACTGTTACAACGTCGGGGCGTTGAGTGGAACTATTCCGTCACCGATCATGACTGGGCGTTTAGCGATGCTCACGGCACGCTGGAAAATCTGCCGTTGCCGCTTGTCCCGCAACCGAATGCCGCAACAGCGCTGGCGGCACTGCGTGCCAGCGGGCTGGAAGTCAGTGAAAATGCCATTCGCGACGGGATTGCCAGCGCAATTTTGCCGGGACGTTTCCAGATTGTGAGCGAGTCGCCACGCGTTATTTTTGATGTCGCGCATAATCCACATGCGGCGGAATATCTCACCGGGCGTATGAAAGCGCTACCGAAAAACGGGCGCGTGCTGGCGGTTATCGGTATGCTACATGATAAAGATATTGCCGGAACTCTGGCCTGGTTGAAAAGCGTGGTTGATGACTGGTATTGTGCGCCACTGGAAGGGCCGCGCGGTGCCACGGCAGAACAACTGCTTGAGCATTTGGGTAACGGCAAATCATTTGATAGCGTTGCGCAGGCATGGGATGCCGCAATGGCGGACGCTAAAGCGGAAGACACCGTGCTGGTGTGTGGTTCTTTCCACACGGTCGCACATGTCATGGAAGTGATTGACGCGAGGAGAAGCGGTGGCAAGTAAGTTTCAGAATCGGTTAGTGGGCACGATCGTGCTGGTGGCGCTGGGGGTGATTGTACTTCCAGGGCTGCTGGACGGGCAGAAAAAACATTATCAGGATGAGTTTGCGGCTATCCCGCTGGTTCCAAAAGCGGGCGATCGCGATGAGCCTGATATGATGCCAGCCGCCACCCAGGCGTTGCCGACGCAGCCGCCGGAAGGCGCAGCGGAAGAGGTGCGGGCAGGTGATGCCGCAGCACCGTCGCTCGATCCGGCCACTATTGCAGCCAATAACACCGAGTTTGAACCGGAACCTGCACCGGTCGCCCCACCGAAGCCGAAACCGGTGGAGCCGCCTAAACCGAAGGTTGAAGCACCACCTGCGCCGAAGCCAGAACCGAAGCCGGTCGTGGAAGAAAAAGCAGCGCCAACGGGTAAAGCCTATGTTGTGCAACTGGGTGCGCTGAAAAATGCCGATAAAGTGAATGAGATTGTCGGTAAGCTGCGCGGTGCCGGTTATCGGGTTTATACGTCGCCATCCACGCCAGTGCAGGGTAAAATTACCCGTATTCTGGTTGGGCCGGATGCCTCGAAAGATAAGCTGAAAGGTTCGCTGGGTGAGTTGAAGCAACTTTCTGGCTTAAGTGGCGTGGTAATGGGCTATACGCCGAATTAATACAGTCTTGCCTGATGCGACGCTGGCGCGTCTTATCAGGCCTGGGCAGTGTTAGAACCGTAGGTCGGATAAGGCGTTTACGCCGCATCCGACACGCATTGCACGATGCCGCAAAGGCATAAAAAGTCGATGGCGTTGAATATTTTTTCAGCGCCATTTTTATTGATGCGTGGGAAGGAAATCCCTACGCAAACGTTTTCTTTTTCTGTTAGAATGCGCCCCGAACAGGATGACAGGGCGTAAAATCGTGGGACACATATGGTCTGGATTGATTACGCCATAATCGCGGTGATTGCTTTTTCCTCTCTGGTTAGCCTGATCCGCGGCTTTGTTCGTGAAGCGTTATCGCTGGTGACATGGGGTTGTGCTTTCTTTGTTGCCAGTCATTACTACACTTACCTGTCAGTCTGGTTTACGGGCTTTGAAGACGAACTGGTTCGAAATGGAATTGCCATCGCGGTACTGTTTATCGCTACCCTGATCGTTGGTGCTATCGTGAACTTCGTGATAGGCCAGTTGGTGGAGAAAACGGGGTTGTCAGGCACCGATCGGGTGCTGGGCGTCTGTTTCGGTGCGTTGCGCGGTGTGTTGATTGTTGCCGCCATTCTCTTCTTTCTCGACTCCTTTACCGGGGTGTCGAAAAGCGAAGACTGGAGCAAATCACAGCTGATCCCGCAGTTCAGTTTTATCATCAGATGTTTTTTTGATTATCTGCAAAGCTCGTCAAGTTTCTTGCCCAGAGCGTAAGTGCTCTGAGATGTGGCTTAACGAGGAAAAAGACGTATGTGCGGTATTGTCGGTATCGCCGGTGTTATGCCGGTTAACCAGTCGATTTATGATGCCTTAACGGTGCTTCAGCATCGCGGTCAGGATGCCGCCGGCATCATCACCATAGATGCCAATAACTGCTTCCGTTTGCGTAAAGCGAACGGGCTGGTGAGCGATGTATTTGAAGCTCGCCATATGCAGCGTTTGCAGGGCAATATGGGCATTGGTCATGTGCGTTACCCTACGGCTGGCAGCTCCAGCGCCTCTGAAGCGCAGCCGTTTTACGTTAACTCCCCGTATGGTATTACGCTTGCCCACAACGGCAATCTGACCAACGCTCACGAGTTGCGTAAAAAACTGTTTGAAGAAAAACGCCGCCACATCAACACCACTTCCGACTCGGAAATTCTGCTTAATATCTTCGCTAGCGAGCTGGACAACTTCCGCCACTACCCGCTGGAAGCCGACAATATTTTCGCTGCCATTGCTGCCACAAACCGCTTAATCCGCGGCGCATATGCCTGTGTGGCGATGATTATCGGCCACGGTATGGTTGCTTTCCGCGATCCAAACGGGATTCGTCCGCTGGTACTGGGAAAACGTGATATTGACGAGAACCGTACAGAATATATGGTCGCTTCCGAAAGCGTAGCGCTCGATACGCTGGGCTTTGATTTCCTGCGTGACGTCGCGCCGGGCGAAGCGATTTACATCACTGAAGAAGGGCAGTTGTTTACCCGTCAATGTGCTGACAATCCGGTCAGCAATCCGTGCCTGTTTGAGTATGTATACTTTGCCCGCCCGGACTCGTTTATCGACAAAATTTCCGTTTACAGCGCGCGTGTGAATATGGGCACGAAACTGGGTGAGAAAATTGCCCGCGAATGGGAAGATCTGGATATCGACGTGGTGATCCCGATCCCGGAAACCTCGTGTGATATCGCGCTGGAAATTGCTCGTATTCTGGGCAAGCCGTACCGCCAGGGCTTCGTTAAAAACCGCTATGTTGGCCGCACCTTCATCATGCCGGGCCAGCAGCTGCGTCGTAAGTCCGTGCGCCGTAAACTGAACGCCAACCGCGCCGAGTTCCGCGATAAAAACGTCCTGCTGGTCGACGACTCCATCGTCCGTGGCACCACTTCTGAGCAGATTATCGAGATGGCACGCGAAGCCGGAGCGAAGAAAGTGTACCTCGCTTCTGCGGCACCGGAAATTCGCTTCCCGAACGTTTATGGTATTGATATGCCGAGCGCCACGGAACTGATCGCTCACGGTCGCGAAGTTGATGAAATTCGCCAGATCATCGGTGCTGACGGGTTGATTTTCCAGGATCTGAACGATCTGATCGACGCCGTTCGCGCTGAAAATCCGGATATCCAGCAGTTTGAATGCTCGGTGTTCAACGGCGTCTACGTCACCAAAGATGTTGATCAGGGCTACCTCGATTTCCTCGATACGTTACGTAATGATGACGCCAAAGCAGTGCAACGTCAGAACGAAGTGGAAAATCTCGAAATGCATAACGAAGGATGATGCCTTCGCTGAGGGTGCCGGTCTGGCACCCTGACTTGCAACTCCCGCCGAAATACTGCAAAGTCTGCCTGCAAGTCTGACAGGGCAACTATTTATGAAACGACTCATTGTAGGCATCAGCGGTGCCAGCGGCGCGATTTATGGCGTGCGCTTATTACAGGTTCTGCGCGATGTCACAGATATCGAAACGCATCTGGTGATGAGCCAGGCGGCGCGCCAGACCTTATCCCTCGAAACGGATTTTTCCCTGCGCGAAGTGCAGGCATTAGCTGATGTCACGCACGATGCGCGCGATATTTCCGCCAGCATCTCTTCCGGTTCTTTCCAGACGCTGGGGATGGTGATTTTACCCTGTTCAATCAAAACCCTTTCCGGCATTGTCCATAGCTATACTGATGGCTTACTGACCCGTGCGGCAGATGTGGTGCTGAAAGAGCGTCGCCCGTTGGTGCTCTGCGTGCGTGAAACACCATTGCACTTAGGCCATCTGCGTTTAATGACTCAGGCGGCAGAAATCGGTGCGGTGATTATGCCTCCTGTTCCGGCGTTTTATCATCGCCCGCAATCCCTTGATGATGTGATAAATCAGACGGTTAATCGTGTTCTTGACCAGTTTGCAATAACCCTTCCTGAAGATCTCTTTGCCCGCTGGCAGGGCGCATAACTCCGCTGTTGCCCTGTTTCAGGGCAATTTTGCAACCGCGATCAAATCCTCGACATTTTGTTTCTGCCATTCAATCGAAACGCTGCGATTCAACCGCTATACCTGCTATCTTCAACTTCAGGACAATAATGCAACGTCTTATTAACATATTTAACGTTGAATGTTACTGTTGTCGTCAAGATGGCATAAGACCTGCATGAAAGAGCCTGCAAACACACAACACAATACACAACATAAAAAAGCCATTTTCACTTGAGGGTTATGTATGAAGAAGTCGATTCTCGCTCTGTCTTTGTTAGTCGGTCTCTCCGCAGCGGCTTCCAGCTATGCGGCGCTACCGGAGACGGTACGTATCGGAACCGATACCACCTATGCGCCGTTCTCGTCGAAAGATGCTAAAGGTGATTTTGTTGGCTTTGATATCGATCTCGGTAACGAGATGTGCAAACGGATGCAGGTGAAATGTACCTGGGTTGCCAGTGACTTTGACGCGCTGATCCCCTCACTGAAAGCGAAAAAAATCGACGCCATTATTTCGTCGCTTTCCATTACCGATAAACGTCAGCAGGAGATTGCTTTCTCCGACAAGCTGTACGCCGCAGATTCTCGTTTGATTGCTGCCAAAGGTTCACCGATTCAGCCAACGCTGGATTCACTGAAAGGTAAACATGTTGGTGTGCTGCAGGGATCAACCCAGGAAGCTTACGCTAACGAGACCTGGCGTAGCAAAGGCGTGGATGTGGTGGCCTATGCCAACCAGGATTTGGTCTATTCCGATCTGGCTGCAGGACGTCTGGATGCTGCGTTACAAGATGAAGTTGCTGCCAGCGAAGGATTCCTCAAGCAACCTGCTGGTAAAGATTTCGCCTTTGCTGGCTCATCAGTAAAAGACAAAAAATACTTCGGTGATGGCACCGGTGTAGGGCTACGTAAAGATGATGCTGAACTGACGGCTGCCTTCAATAAGGCGCTTGGCGAGCTGCGTCAGGACGGCACCTACGACAAGATGGCGAAAAAGTATTTCGACTTTAATGTCTACGGTGACTGATACGTCGCTGGGAAGCTGTACCTGATGGAATGATCATCATGGTGCACGCTAGGTTTGTTGCACTATCGTGGTGCATTGAAATGCATACTTAAGCATTTTTAATGAAAAATAATACGTCTAACGGGGCGGGATATTTTGCCTTGATGGTCAATTTTATGGCACGATAAGTGTAACAAACCTGTAAATATTCCCTATAAAAAGACTGTCAGTTGAGGACATTATGAAAAAACTGGTGCTATCGCTCTCTCTGGTTCTGGCCTTCTCCAGCGCAACTGCGGCATTTGCTGCGATTCCGCAAAACATCCGCATCGGTACCGACCCGACCTATGCGCCATTTGAATCAAAAAATTCACAAGGCGAACTGGTTGGCTTCGATATCGATCTGGCAAAGGAATTATGCAAACGCATCAATACGCAATGTACGTTTGTCGAAAATCCGCTGGATGCGTTAATCCCGTCCTTAAAAGCGAAGAAGATTGACGCCATCATGTCATCGCTTTCCATTACGGAAAAACGTCAGCAAGAAATAGCCTTCACCGACAAACTGTACGCTGCCGATTCTCGTTTGGTGGTGGCGAAAAATTCTGACATTCAGCCGACAGTCGAGTCGCTGAAAGGCAAACGGGTAGGCGTATTGCAGGGCACCACCCAGGAGACGTTCGGTAATGAACATTGGGCACCAAAAGGCATTGAAATCGTCTCGTATCAGGGGCAGGACAACATTTATTCTGACCTGACTGCCGGACGTATTGATGCCGCGTTCCAGGATGAGGTCGCTGCCAGCGAAGGTTTCCTCAAACAACCTGTCGGTAAAGATTACAAATTCGGTGGCCCGTCTGTTAAAGATGAAAAACTGTTTGGCGTAGGGACCGGCATGGGCCTGCGTAAAGAAGATAACGAACTGCGCGAAGCACTGAACAAAGCCTTTGCCGAAATGCGCGCTGACGGTACTTACGAGAAATTAGCGAAAAAGTACTTCGATTTTGATGTTTATGGTGGCTAATCGCCATCGGTGAAAGAAAGCCCGCTCCCTTCGGGTAACCGGAGGGAGACAAGAGGCGGTAATTCACCACACACGACAGGACAGGCAGCATGTTGTATGGGTTTTCAGGTGTTATTTTACAGGGTGCGCTCGTCACGCTGGAGCTGGCTATCAGCTCTGTAGTGCTCGCTGTAATCATCGGTTTAATTGGCGCTGGCGGTAAGCTCTCGCAAAATCGGCTTTCGGAGCTGATTTTCGAAGGGTACACCACGCTGATTCGTGGCGTGCCGGACTTAGTGTTGATGCTGCTGATTTTCTTCGGTTTGCAGATTGCGCTAAACACGGTGACGGAGGCGATGGGCGTCGGGCAGATTGATATCGATCCGATGGTCGCTGGTATTATCACTCTCGGTTTTATCTACGGTGCTTATTTTACCGAAACGTTCCGTGGTGCTTTTATGGCAGTGCCGAAAGGACATATAGAGGCGGCGACGGCGTTCGGTTTTACTCGTGGGCAAGTGTTTCGGCGGATCATGTTTCCGGCGATGATGCGTTACGCCCTGCCAGGCATTGGCAACAACTGGCAGGTGATCCTCAAATCTACCGCACTGGTTTCGTTACTCGGCCTGGAAGATGTGGTCAAAGCCACCCAACTGGCAGGCAAAAGTACCTGGGAACCGTTCTATTTCGCCATCGTCTGTGGCGTGATTTACCTGGTTTTCACCACTGTTTCCAATGGTGTGCTGCTGTTCCTTGAGCGCCGCTACTCCGTGGGTGTGAAGAGGGCTGACCTGTGATCGAAATCTTACATGAATACTGGAAACCGCTGCTGTGGACCGACGGTTATCGCTTTACTGGTGTGGCGATCACTCTGTGGCTGCTTATTTTGTCGGTAGTGATAGGCGGAGTCCTGGCGCTGTTTCTGGCGATTGGTCGTGTCTCCAGTAATAAATACATCCAGTTTCCAATCTGGTTATTTACCTATATTTTTCGCGGTACGCCGCTGTATGTTCAGTTGCTGGTGTTCTATTCCGGCATGTACACGCTTGAGATTGTTAAGGGAACCGAATTCCTTAACGCTTTCTTCCGCAGTGGCCTGAACTGTACCGTGCTGGCGCTGACGCTTAACACCTGCGCTTACACTACCGAGATTTTTGCTGGGGCAATCCGTTCGGTTCCGCATGGGGAAATTGAAGCCGCCAGAGCCTATGGCTTCTCGACTTTTAAAATGTATCGTTGCATTATTTTGCCTTCTGCGCTGCGTATTGCGTTACCGGCATACAGCAACGAAGTGATCCTGATGCTGCACTCTACTGCGCTGGCGTTTACGGCCACTGTGCCGGATCTGCTGAAAATAGCCCGCGATATTAACGCCGCCACGTATCAACCTTTTACCGCCTTCGGCATTGCCGCGGTGCTCTATTTAATCATCTCTTATGTCCTGATCAGCCTCTTTCGCAGAGCGGAAAAACGCTGGTTGCAGCATGTGAAACCTTCTTCAACGCACTGAGAATACGATGTCCGAGAATAAATTAAACGTTATCGATTTGCACAAACGCTACGGCGAACATGAAGTGCTGAAAGGGGTCTCACTGCAAGCGAATGCCGGAGATGTAATAAGCATCATCGGATCGTCGGGATCGGGGAAAAGTACCTTTCTGCGCTGCATTAACTTCCTCGAAAAACCGAGTGAAGGGTCGATCGTGGTCAATGGCCAGACGATCAATCTGGTGCGCGACAAAGACGGTCAACTCAAAGTCGCCGATAAAAATCAACTGCGCTTACTGCGCACACGCCTGACGATGGTATTCCAGCACTTCAATCTCTGGAGCCATATGACGGTGCTGGAAAACGTCATGGAAGCGCCGATTCAGGTGTTGGGCCTGAGCAAGCAGGAAGCGCGCGAGCGGGCGGTCAAGTATCTGGCAAAAGTCGGGATAGACGAACGTGCGCAGGGGAAATATCCGGTGCATCTTTCCGGCGGTCAGCAACAGCGTGTTTCTATCGCGCGGGCGCTGGCGATGGAACCGGAAGTTTTACTGTTTGATGAACCTACCTCGGCGCTCGATCCTGAACTGGTAGGCGAAGTGTTGCGTATTATGCAGCAACTGGCAGAAGAGGGGAAAACCATGGTGGTAGTGACTCACGAAATGGGCTTTGCTCGCCATGTTTCTACTCATGTCATTTTCCTCCATCAGGGGAAAATAGAAGAAGAGGGCGCGCCGGAGCAGTTATTTGGCAACCCGCAAAGCCCTCGTCTGCAACAGTTCCTTAAGGGATCGCTGAAATAATTTCCTCTCCGGTGGCTAACGCTGCCGGAGTATTTTCATGGGGAATTTGCGAGTCAGCTTCCGCTGAAATGTAAAAGTTGCAGTCCGCTAAAAATACTTCTGAATTCGCTGTCCAAAGATAAAAACTGCCTGCTGCATTGGGTGTTAATCGTGGTTATTGTCGCGTCATCTTAAATTTGAGGGGTGACGGAACGCCATGACAATATCGACAACTTCCACGCCGCATGATGCGGTATTTAAATCTTTTTTACGCCATCCAGACACCGCGCGGGATTTTATTGATATTCATCTTCCCGCGCCGCTGCGCAAACTGTGTGATTTAACGACGCTTAAACTGGAACCAAACAGTTTTATTGATGAAGACCTGCGGCAATATTATTCCGACCTCTTGTGGTCTGTGAAAACGCAGGAGGGAGTGGGTTATATTTATGTAGTGATAGAGCACCAAAGTAAGCCGGAAGAATTAATGGCTTTTCGCATGATGCGTTATTCCATTGCGGCAATGCAAAACCATCTTGATGCGGGCGGTAATGACTCCAACTTACTGATAGTGTTTTATGTTCAGATAATGCCCGATGACCTTGTCATGCAGCTCCACCGATTTTGAGAACGACAGTGACTTCCGTCCCAGCCTTGCCAGATGTTGTCTCAGATTCAGATTATGTCGCTCAATGCGCTGAGTGTAACGCTTGCTGATAACGTGCAGCTTTCCCTTCAGGCGTGATTCATACAGCGGCCAGCCATCCGTCATCCATACCACGACCTCAAAGGCCGACAGCAGGCTCAGAAGACGCTCCAGTGTGGCCAGAGTGCGTTCACCGAAGACGTGCGCCACAACCGTCCTCCGTATCCTGTCATACGCGTAAAACAGCCAGCGCTGACGTGATTTAG
>NZ_MDGW01000309.1:0-1582 GCF_001712525.1 Shigella sp. FC1661 | reverse complement strand
AATCGACGATTGCTGGAAAGGCTGGGCCATACTCCTCCGGCAGAAGCAGAAAAAGCTTATTATGCTTCCATCGGAAACGATGATCTGGCAGCCTGAGTTCACAGATAAAACACTCTCCAGGAAACCCGGGGCGGTTCAGGTGACGCTGCGTGCCATTCAGGGATTTGCCGTCGGCGGCGAATGGGGAGGCGCGGCGTTGCTTTCCGTTGAAAGTGCACCAAAAAATAAAAAAGCCTTTTACAGTAGCGGTGTACAAGTTGGCTACGGTGTAGGTTTACTGCTTTCAACTGGACTGGTTTCATTGATCAGTATGATGACGACTGACGAACAGTTTTTAAGCTGGGGCTGGCGCATTCCTTTCCTGTTTAGCATCGTACTGGTACTGGGAGCATTGTGGGTGCGCAATGGCATGGAGGAGTCCGCGGAATTTGAACAACAGCAACATTATCAAGCTGCCGCGAAAAAACGCATCCCGGTTATCGAAGCGCTGTTACGACATCCCGGTGCTTTCCTGAAGATTATTGCGCTACGACTGTGCGAATTGCTGACGATGTACATCGTTACTGCCTTTGCACTTAATTATTCAACCCAGAATATGGGGCTACCGCGCGAACTTTTCCTTAATATTGGTTTGCTGGTAGGTGGATTAAGCTGCCTGACAATTCCCTGTTTTGCCTGGCTTGCCGATCGTTTTGGTCGCCGTAGGGTTTATATCACAGGTGCGTTAATCGGAACGTTGAGCGCATTTCCTTTCTTTATGGCGCTTGAAGCACAATCTATTTTCTGGATAGTTTTCTTCTCCATAATGCTGGCAAACATTGCGCATGACATGGTGGTGTGTGTGCAACAACCGATGTTTACCGAAATGTTTGGTGCCAGTTATCGCTATAGTGGCGCTGGAGTCGGTTATCAGGTTGCCAGTGTGGTTGGCGGTGGATTTACACCTTTTATTGCCGCTGCACTCATCACTTACTTTGCCGGGAACTGGCATAGCGTCGCCATTTATTTGCTGGCTGGATGCCTGATTTCCGCAATGACCGCTTTGTTGATGAAAGACAGTCAACGCGCTTGATAGCCTGGCGAAGATCATCCGATCTTCGCCTTACACTTTTGTTTCACATTTCTGTGACATACTATCGGATGTGCGGTAATTGTATGGAACAGGAGACACACATGAATAATAAGGGCTCCGGTCTGACCCCAGTAGACTGGCCCCCTGAATCTCCAGACAACCAGTATCACTTAAATAAGTGATAGTCTTAATACTAGTTTTTAGACTAGTCATTGGAGTACAGATGATTGATGTCTTAGGGCCGGAGAAACGCAGACGGCGTACCACACAGGAAAAGATCGCAATTGTTCAGCAGAGCTTTGAACCGGGGATGACGGTCTCCCTCGTTGCCCGGCAACATGGTGTAGCAGCCAGCCAGTTATTTCTCTGGCGTAAGCAATACCAGGAAGGAAGTCTTACTGCTGTGGCCGCCGGAGAACAGGTTGTTCCTGCCTCTGAACTTGCTGCCGCCATGAAGCAGATTAAAGAACTCCAGCGCCTGCTCGGCAAGAAAACGATGGAAAATGAACT
>NZ_MDGW01000308.1:0-1591 GCF_001712525.1 Shigella sp. FC1661 | reverse complement strand
TACGTCGGGGCTAAATCGCGCCAGCGCTGGCTGTTTTACGCGTATGACAGGCTCCGGAAGACGGTTGTTGCGCACGTATTCGGTGAACGCACTATGGCGACGCTGGGGCGTCTTATGAGCTTGCTGTCACCCTTTGACGTGGTGATATGGATGACGGATGGCTGGCCACTGTATGAATCCCGCCTGAAGGGAAAGCTGCACGTAATCAGCAAGCGATATACGCAGCGAATTGAGCGGCATAACCTGAATCTGAGGCAGCACCTGGCACGGCTGGGACGGAAGTCTCTGTCGTTCTCAAAATCGGTGGAGCTGCATGACAAAGTCATCGGGCATTATCTGAACATAAAACACTATCAATAAGTTGGAGTCATTACCCCGTAGGAATTATACAAAACTTGGCGAATTCACTCCACCAAAAACCGATGCTGGCACCGGAAGGACAATTCATCTGGTTCAACCAGCTATTGATGCTCTTAAAAGTCAGGCGGAAATGACCATGCTTGGAAAGCAACATTCTGTAGAGGTAAAGCAGAGGGAATATGGGAGAAGTACTGTGCATAAATGCACTTTTGTTTTTAGTCCTCAGGTAATAAAACAGCGGCAGTTTTCCGGACCGCACTATAAGGTTGACTCCATCAGGGAGTCATGGACAAGTATCTTAAAACGCGCAGGTCTGAGACACAGAAAATCGTACCAATCCAGGCATACTTATGCATGCTGGTCACTTGCCGCTGGAGCTAATCCTAGTTTTATCGCAAGCCAGATGGGCCACACAAACGCACAAATGGTATTCAATGTTTACGGAGCATGGATGAAAGACAACAATCACGAACAGATAGAACTCCTTAACAAAAGACTATCTGAAAGTGTCCCATGTATGCCCCATAAGAAAGTGGGGTAAAATAAAAACTTGTAAAATCAGTTAGTTTACCCTTAATCCCTGTCACGTTACGCGCGTGGCAGAGGCGTTACGGATTGCTGAAACCGCAACGGACAGACGGCGGTCATCGGCTGTTCAACGATGCCGATATTGACCGGATCCGCGAGATCAAACGCTGGATCGACAACGGCGTGCAGGTCAGCAAAGTTAAAATGCTGCTCAGTAATGAAAATGTTGATGTGCAGAACGGCTGGCGCGATCAGCAAGAAACATTACTGACTTACTTGCAAAGCGGCAATCTGCATAGCCTGCGAACGTGGATCAAAGAGCGCGGTCAGGATTACCCCGCCCAGACGCTCACCACGCATTTGTTTATTCCTCTGCGTCGACGGCTTCAGTGCCAACAACCGACTCTCCAGGCGCTGCTGGCGATCCTCGACGGCGTACTGATCAACTACATCGCCATCTGTCTGGCTTCGGCACGTAAAAAACAGGGTAAAGATGCGCTGGTGGTTGGCTGGAATATTCACGATACCACCCGTCTGTGGCTGGAGGGCTGGATTGCCAGTCAACAAGGATGGCGCATTGATGTCCTCGCCCACTCGCTCAATGTAAGGCAGTATGACTTTCCGTGAGACAGATGCTGGCCAACGTGGGATATTTAACGCGGGTTAACATCGTTGTCAGAGCCGCATGGGTGAGCTGTTGCTA
>NZ_MDGW01000307.1:0-1608 GCF_001712525.1 Shigella sp. FC1661 | reverse complement strand
ACAGGAAGTAGCTGGGGGCTCTCTGAAGAAGGTAATAGCAGCTTTCCCTCGCGCCATTGTTGTCGCCATTTGAACAACAGATTGGCATTAATGCCATTTTCAAGAGCAAGTTTTGAGATGGATATCCCGGGTTCACAGGAGGCAGCAACGAGCTGCTGTTTAAATTCGGGAGGATAATTAGGGCAGCCTTTTCGCCTGCCGGGATTCACATTTTTCTGCATATCTGACACTTTGGTTCCCACTACTTATTTGGTGGACACCACTTTGTCTAATTCGTCAGATTCTGACCAGACGGTTCAGGCTGTACGCTTACGAATGGAGACGGTATTCTGGATGTTTATGCTAATAGTCAGCGTGTATTCCGCTTTCAGAATGGAGTGGCTATTGCTTTTAAGAATATTCAGGCCGGAACTGCCAGAAAATTCACGTTATCCAGCGCCAACAACTCCACGAAAAATGCAGCGTTTTATTTGTGGGGTAATCCATCCAGGTCTGTTGTTGCAGAGCTTGGCGATGATTCAGGCTGGCATTTTTTCAGCCAGAGGAATACAGATAACAGCATCACGTTCGCCGTAAACGGACAGGTAATTCCGTTAAATTACGGAAACTTCGATGCCCGCTATAAATATCGAACAGAGGGGGTACAGGATGTACGGTATGGCCATGAAATGTATTACAGCCCCGGCAGTAACACCGTTTCGTGGAGATTTCGCGCACCTTCGGGACACGGGCTGTCAGGGATAGCGATATCGGATACCGGCCGTGACTCAGCGGATAACGTCAACGGCGTGTATTACCGCCCGCTTCAGAAACTGATTAATGGCACCTGGTATAACGTGGCGAGTGTTTAACAATGTTGCATTTAAAAAATATTACTGCGGGCAATCCGAAAACCGTGGAACAATATCAGCTGACAAAACAATATGATGTCACCTGGCTTTTTTCGGAAGACGGAAAAAACTGGTATGAAGAGCTGAAGAATTTCGCCAGCGACACAATTAAAATAACTTACACCGGAGACGGTCGCGTGGTGTGGGTCGGTAAGGATGTGACAGGCATTGAACCCCGTAACGCCAGTGTTATTGAAGTTCCTGATATTACCGCCAACCGCCGCATTACCGCGCCGGGTTACTGGTTTTACCGCAATGATGAATTTGTCTTTGACTACAGACTCAAAGCGGAAGATGAGCGTGATGCCCTTCTGGCTCAGGTCAGTGCCCGGACAGGGGAATGGGAAGAAGACCTGCTGCTGGGGCTAATCAGCGACGAAGACCGGGAAAAACTGAAAGCGTACCGCATTTACGCGAAATCGCTGCAGGCGATGGATTTCAGTGTCATCACTGATAAAACCTCATACAACGCCATTGAATGGCCCGCCTCTCCGGAAATTTCTTCCTGATTTAATTTATCGCGAGAAAAACTATGTCTGTAGTGATATCAGGTGCGCTGACTGATGGCGCAGGTATCCCCATGTCCGGATACCATATTATTCTGAAATCCCGGGTAAACAGTAAGCGTACAGCCTGAACCGTCTGGTCAGAATCTGACGAATTAGACAAAGTGGTGTCCACCAAATAAGTAGTGGGAACCAAAGTGTCAGATATGCAG
>NZ_MDGW01000306.1:0-1610 GCF_001712525.1 Shigella sp. FC1661 | reverse complement strand
TTTGCCGTTACGCACCACGCCTTCAGTAGCGGAGCAGGAAGGACATCTGATGGAAATGGAAGCCACGCAAGCACCTTAAAATCACCATCATACACTAAATCAGTAAGTTGGCAGCATTACCAGATTATGAAACCTCAATAGTAATATGCAAATAAGCAATTAATAATCCCGTTTACTCCTCCGGTCTTTTAAAATTCTCACCTTCATTCAGCCGGTTTATGTCCTTCATGTCTTCGTTCTTGCTCGGCAGATTTCTGCATCCAGGCGTGTTTTCGTTATGCGTTTTGCTCCCTTTACTCGCCAGCGCCACCACATCACATATCTCTTTCAGCTACGCCGCCCGCCAGCGGATGCAAAACCGTGCGCGTTTATTAAAACAGTACCAAACCCATCTGAAAAAACAGGCCAGCTACATTGTGGAAGGCAATGCCGAAAGCAGAAGGGCGCTACGCCAGCACAACCGGGAGCAGATAAAACAGCATCCAGAATGGTTTCCTGCGCCGCTCAAGGCAAGTGACAGACGCTGGCAGGCGTTGGTAGAAAACAATCATTTCCTCAGCAGCAACCACCTGCATAATATCACCGAAGTGGCGATTCACCGTCTGGAGCAACAGCTTGGCAAGCCTTACGTCTGGGGCGGCACGCGGCCCGATCAAGGCTTCGACTGTAGCGGGTTGGTTTTTTATGCCTACAACAAGATCCTTGAGGCTAAGCTCCCGCGCACGGCTAATGAGATGTATCACTACCATCGGGCAACCATTGTGGCAAATAACGACCTGCGCCGGGGAGATTTGCTGTTTTTCCATATCCACAGCCGTGAAATTGCCGACCATATGGGCGTGTATCTGGGAGACGGTCAGTTTATTGAGTCGCCGCGCATGGGGGAAACCATTCGGGTAAGTCGGTTAGCTGAACCTTTCTGGCAGGATCATTTTTTGGGCGCGCGGTGGATATTGACGGAAGAGACGATTTTGTAGGACGGATAAGGCGTTTACGCCGCATCCGGCGGTGGTGCGCAGATGCCTGATGCGACGCTGACGCGTCTTATCATGCCTACAAATCTGTGCGTTTTTGCGAGCCGCTTTCCTGTTATTCCATCACCTCATTGCCGACCTTTCCTTTTCTTCTTACCGTTGAGAAAAAGGAGTCGCCATGTCTGAATATCGTCGTTATTACATCAAGGGGGGAACCTGGTTTTTCACGGTGAATTTACGCAATCGTCGAAGCCAACTCTTGACCACCCAGTACCAGATGCTCCGTAACGCCATTATTAAACGTTCCATTGGGCTGTTATCCCAGCAGTTTCCGCGCCGGCTCATACTCTGTCTGATCTGGTATCGCCACAATAACTGCCGGAACTGCCTGCTCGTATAATGACTGCCCTGATCGCTGTGGAACATCACCCCGCCGGGCTTACCACGGGTTTCCCATGCCATTTCCAGCGCTTTCATGGTGAGCCTGCTGTCCGGCGAGAACGACATGGCCCAGCCCACTGGTTTTCTTGCGAACAGGTCGAGAACAACGGCGAGGTACGCCCAGCGCTTACCCGTCCAGATACAGGTCACATCACCGCACCACACCTGATTTGGCTCGGTCACGGCGAACTGCCT
>NZ_MDGW01000305.1:0-1627 GCF_001712525.1 Shigella sp. FC1661 | reverse complement strand
AACACGCCAGTTCGCCCGGATGTTGGGACTTGAACCGAAGAACACGGCGGTGCGGAGTCCGGAGAGTAACGGAATAGCAGAGAGCTTCGTGAAAACGATAAAGCGTGACTACATCAGTATCATGCCCAAACCAGACGGGTTAACGGCAGCAAAGAACCTTGCAGAGGCGTTCGAGCATTATAACGAATGGCATCCGCATAGTGCGCTGGGTTATCGCTCGCCACGGGAATATCTGCGGCAGCGGGCTTGTAATGGGTTAAGTGATAACAGATGTCTGGAAATATAGGGGCAAATCCACATTAAATTGGTGACAGCCTGCCCTAACACTGCTGACTCTTCTTCTAACAAATTACCCGAACTGCGAAAGTAACTTGCTAACGCTTTATCAGTTATTGCATTATGAATTGTAGTATCTTCAAGCATGGTAACCTCTCATCTTACTTATGAAATTTTAATGTATTCTGTTTATTTTCTTACCATTGAACATACTTTTATTGTCAGCTGTCGCTGTTCTTCGGTTTGGCCCTCCTGAATCACTATTGCTAAAATCACGAATTATGCTGTCAATTAAATCGCGTCGGAAAGCATCTTCCTCAGCCGATTTCATTACGAGTAATTGCTTAATAAGAGTCTGCAATGAAAAATTTATCTTCATGCGCAGTATCTGGAGCACCGCCTGGCCAGTAATTTCATATTTTATACGTTCATTATCAGATGTCTTCATAACGACTTCATAGCTAACCTGTTAAATAATCAGGCTGTTGCATTATTCAAAAAGCAACCCAATTAGTGCATTATAATGTTTCTGTTCCTCTTCCCCAGTCGCGTGTTCCAGTCGGCAAAGAAGTTTGGCACAAAGCGACTTTCGACTCAGATTACGTCCATCTTTCAAAATCTCAGTCACAATTTCCCCGAGAGTTTCCTGCTGAGTAGGCCAGTTAGCTTTTGCAAAGTAACGAGTGATTGCTCCCGCAGAATCTAAAGTCACTGAATTTTGATGCATGCTACGCCTCTGTTAAAAATGTTAATCAATGTTAAGTGAGGCAACAATAGCAAACTTGTACGAAATATGTGTACAGAATGATAAATTAATTTTTTGCAATTAGTGCTAATACATATAAAACAATGTGTTATGATAAAACATATTGCATCATTTAACTGACAATCTGTACAAGATTTTTCGCCAACTAGTGTTCAACTTTTTCCATTTTTTATCAATGTAAAGAAACGGTTATGTTTTGGTATTAAAAGAAAGACACAAGAAGATATGTCTGTTACCGTCTTACTCTCGCCTCACCCATTACCCTGGATTGTTAATGCTTACCACCCTTATTTATCGTAGCCATATACGTGACGACGAACCTGTCAAAAAAATCGAAGAAATGGTTTCGATAGCAAATCGCAGGAACATGCGGTAATGCTGCCAACTTACTGATTTAGTGTATGATGGTGATTTTAAGGTGCTTGCGTGGCTTCCATTTCCATCAGATGTCCTTCCTGCTCCGCTACTGAAGGCGTGGTGCGTAACGGCAAAAGCACTGCCGGACATCAGCGCTATCTCTGCTCTCATTGCCGTAAAACATGGCAACTACAGTTCACTTACACCGCCTCTCAGCCCGGTACGCAC
>NZ_MDGW01000304.1:0-1658 GCF_001712525.1 Shigella sp. FC1661 | reverse complement strand
ATCAGACAATCTGTGTGAGCACTGCAAAGTACGCTTCTTTAAGGTAAGGAGGTGATCCAACCGCAGGTTCCCCTACGGTTACCTTGTTACGACTTCACCCCAGTCATGAATCACAAAGTGGTAAGCGCCCTCCCGAAGGTTAAGCTACCTACTTCTTTTGCAACCCACTCCCATGGTGTGACGGGCGGTGTGTACAAGGCCCGGGAACGTATTCACCGTGGCATTCTGATCCACGATTACTAGCGATTCCGACTTCATGGAGTCGAGTTGCAGACTCCAATCCGGACTACGACGCACTTTATGAGGTCCGCTTGCTCTCGCGAGGTCGCTTCTCTTTGTATGCGCCATTGTAGCACGTGTGTAGCCCTGGTCGTAAGGGCCATGATGACTTGACGTCATCCCCACCTTCCTCCAGTTTATCACTGGCAGTCTCCTTTGAGTTCCCGGCCGGACCGCTGGCAACAAAGGATAAGGGTTGCGCTCGTTGCGGGACTTAACCCAACATTTCACAACACGAGCTGACGACAGCCATGCAGCACCTGTCTCACGGTTCCCGAAGGCACATTCTCATCTCTGAAAACTTCCGTGGATGTCAAGACCAGGTAAGGTTCTTCGCGTTGCATCGAATTAAACCACATGCTCCACCGCTTGTGCGGGCCCCCGTCAATTCATTTGAGTTTTAACCTTGCGGCCGTACTCCCCAGGCGGTCGACTTAACGCGTTAGCTCCGGAAGCCACGCCTCAAGGGCACAACCTCCAAGTCGACATCGTTTACGGCGTGGACTACCAGGGTATCTAATCCTGTTTGCTCCCCACGCTTTCGCACCTGAGCGTCAGTCTTCGTCCAGGGGGCCGCCTTCGCCACCGGTATTCCTCCAGATCTCTACGCATTTCACCGCTACACCTGGAATTCTACCCCCCTCTACGAGACTCAAGCTTGCCAGTATCAGATGCAGTTCCCAGGTTGAGCCCGGGGATTTCACATCTGACTTAACAAACCGCCTGCGTGCGCTTTACGCCCAGTAATTCCGATTAACGCTTGCACCCTCCGTATTACCGCGGCTGCTGGCACGGAGTTAGCCGGTGCTTCTTCTGCGGATAACGTCAATGAGCAAAGGTATTAACTTTACTCCCTTCCTCCCCGCTGAAAGTACTTTACAACCCGAAGGCCTTCTTCATACACGCGGCATGGCTGCATCAGGCTTGCGCCCATTGTGCAATATTCCCCACTGCTGCCTCCCGTAGGAGTCTGGACCGTGTCTCAGTTCCAGTGTGGCTGGTCATCCTCTCAGACCAGCTAGGGATCGTCGCCTTGGTGAGCCGTTACCCCACCAACAAGCTAATCCCATCTGGGCACATCCGATGGCAAGAGGCCCGAAGGTCCCCCTCTTTGGTCTTGCGACATTATGCGGTATTAGCTACCGTTTCCAGTAGTTATCCCCCTCCATCAGGCAGTTTCCCAGACATTACTCACCCGTCCGCCACTCGTCAGCGAATCAGCAAGCTGATTCCTGTTACCGTTCGACTTGCATGTGTTAGGCCTGCCGCCAGCGTTCAATCTGAGCCATGATCAAACTCTTCAATTTAAAAGTTTGATGCTCAAAGAATTAAACTTCGTAATGAATTACGTGTTCACTCTTGAGACTTGGTATTCATTT